>JARLJF010000001.1 GCA_031291335.1 Pandoraea sp.
GGGGAACAGATCACACATCGCGAGTACGTCGCGATGAAAGTGCACCGTGCCCTTCGGCTGCCCCGTCGTGCCGCTCGTGAAGGCGATCAGGCACACGTCATCCACCGCCGTATCGCAAGCGTCGAAGCTTGCCGGCTGGCGTGCCATACGCGCCTCCAGTGAGTCCTCACCCACATCGTGGAAGTACACCACCTGCGTCAACGCCGGACAGAAATACTCATGGCTCGATTGACGATTGAATTCCAGCTCGTCCTTCAGACGCCCATCGCACAGCGCCGCCCCGATCTCCGCCTTGTCGACAATCTGCTTGAGTTCCTTCGCCCGAAGCAGCGGCATCGTCGGTACCCCGACGAGTCCCGCCTTGATCACTGCCAGCCATGCGGCGGCCATGAACAGATTGTTCGGGCCGCGCAGCAGCACGCGATTCCCCGGCACCAGCGACATGTCATTGCGAAGCACATGGGAGATGCGATCCACCATCTCGCGCAAACCGAGATACGTCGTGACCGTCGGCTTGCCATTTTCGACCGAATAGATCGCAGGCGCATCGCCGCGACCTTGCTCGATCACACGATCCAGCAGTTCGGCGGCGCAATTGATGCGCGCCGGGTATGCCACATCCGGATTGTCCAGCAGAAACTCGGGCCACTGATCGGCGGGCGGCAGATTGTCGCGCGCGAAAGTGTCGAGATGTCCAGATCGTTCCATGTGCTTCTCCTTGCCCCCGGTGAGTCAATGACGGCGCTTAGCCGTCCTTGAGCAGTTCGCGCGCGATGATCAGTTTTTGTACTTCTGTTGCCCCTTCGTAGATTCGCAGCGAGCGAATCTCGCGATACAGACGCTCCACGATCGCGCCCGATACCACGCCTGCGCCGCCGAACATCTGCAATGCGCGGTCAATCACCTGCTGCGCCGATTCCGTCGCAAACATCTTTGCCATCGCCGCTTCGCGCGTCGTGCGCTGGCCCTGCACGTCGCGCTGCCAGGCGGCGCGGTACGTGAGCAATGCGGCCGCGTCCACCGACGTCGCCATGTCGCCCAGCGCCGCCTGCGTAATCTGGAAGTCGGCGAGCGTCTGGCCGAACATCTCGCGCGCCTTTGCACGCGCCAGCCCTTCGTCGAGCGCGCGACGGGCGAAGCCCAGCGCCGCGGCTGCCACCGATGCGCGGAAAATATCCAGCGTCATCATCGCGACCTTGAAGCCCTGCCCTGCCTCGCCCAGACGCTGCGAAGCCGGCACGCGGCAGTTCTCGAACTTCAGACGCGCGAGAGGGTGCGGCGCGCTCACGTCGATACGCTCGGCAATCGTCAGTCCCGGCGTGTTGGCGTCCACCACGAACGCGCTAATGCCACGCGCGCCCGGCGCTTCCCCCGTGCGGACGAAAACACAGTAGAAATCGGCAATCCCGCCGTTCGAAATCCACGTCTTCTCGCCGTTGAGCACATAGTCGTCGCCATCCGGCGTGGCCGAACAGGCCATCGCGGCGACATCCGATCCGGCGTTCGGCTCCGACAGCGCAAACGCGGCTATCGCCTCGCCCGACGCCACACGCGGCAGATAGCGCTGCTTGAGCGCGTCGCTGCCCGCGAGCGTGATCGCCCCGCTGCCCAGCCCTTGCATTGCGAAGGCGAAATCAGCGAGACCATCGTGACGCGCCAGCGTCTCGCGCAGCACACACAGCGCCCGCGAATCCAGCTTGTCCAGCGCGCCGCCATGACTGGCGGGCACGCAATACTTCAACCAGCCTGCCGCGCCCAGTTGCCGTACCAGCGAGACACACGTCGCGTCAGTGTCCGCGTGGTGATCGACCTTCAGTTCGCGCGAGCACCAGGCATCCAGGTCGGTGCCCAGACGACGATGCGCGTCGTCGAAAAACGGCCACGCCAGGAACTCGGCGTTGCGCGCGTTGTGGGGAGTGATATCGCTCATCGTCTCGCTCGCGTCAGTCGCCCTTGAACACCGGTTTCTGCTTGGCGACGAACGCGTCGTAAGCACGACGGAAATCCTTCGTCTGCATGCAGATGGCTTGCGCTTCAGCCTCGGCCTCGATGGCCTCGTCCACGCCCATATTCCATTCCTGATGCAGCAGCTTCTTCGTCACGCCGTGCGCGAATGTCGGGCCGCAGGCGATCTGATCGGCCAGCGTCTGCGCCGCCGAGAGCACCGCGCCACCGTCATGCAGCGCGTTGAAGAAACCCCACTGCTGCCCTTCCTCAGCCGTCATCACACGTCCGGTGTAAAGCAACTCCGACGCACGTCCCTGCCCGATCATGCGCGGCAGCAGCGTGCAAGCGCCCATGTCGGCGCCCGCCAGACCCACGCGCACGAACAGGAATGCCGTCTTCGTCTGCGGGGTGCCCAGACGCATGTCCGACGCGAGTGCCACCATCGCCCCTGCGCCCGCGCAAATGCCGTCGATTGCGCTGATGATCGGCTGCGGACACGCGCGCATCGCCTTGACCAGATCGCCCGTCATGCGCGTGAAGTCAAGCAACTCCGGCATGCTCATCTGCGTGAGCGGGCCGATGATTTCGTGAACGTCGCCGCCCGAGCAGAAATTGCCGCCTGCGCCGGTCACGACCACCGTCTTGATGTCCGTCGCGTAGACCAGACCACGGAACAGATCGCGCAGCTCGGCATACGAGTCGAACGTCAGCGGATTCTTCTTGTCGGGACGGTTCAGCGTGATCGTGCCGATGCTCGGACGCCCTTGCGCGTCGTTCGACACCGACCACAGAAAGTGCTTGGCTTCATAGTTCGCGAACGGGCGCTTGTGATGCGCCATCGTCAGTTTCACGTCACTCATTGGCCGATCTCCTTGGATGAGTTGTGCATGTGCGCTCAGCCGACGGTGACTTCACCGCCAGCGACCGCAATCGACTGTCCTGTTACGGCACCGGCACCCGGCTGGCAGAGCCACAGCACGGTGTCGGCGACCTCTTGCGGTTGCACCAGACGCCCTTGCGGATTGCGCTTGGCCAGTTCGGCGCGGGCTTCGTCTTCGCTGCGGCCCGTCTTGGCGACGATATTCGCCACGGCGTCGCGCACGATGTCCGTTTCCGTGTAGCCCGGGCACACAGCGTTGACCGTCACGCCCTTCTTCGCCACTTCGAGCGCCAGCGCGCGGGTCAGCCCGACGACACCGTGCTTGGCCGCGCAATACGCCGTCACGTACGGATAGCCGATCAGCCCGGCGGTGCTCGCAACGTTCACGATGCGACCCCAGCCCGCCGTCAGCATGGCGGGAAGCGCAGCGCAAATGCAGTGAAACGTCCCCGTGAGGTTGACGTCGATCATCTGTTGCCACAGCGCGCTATCCGTCTTGCCGAACGGGGCGCTGAGCGCTTGCCCCGCGTTGTTGACCAGCACCTGCACCGGACCGAAACGCTCGGCCGCTCGCGCGAAGGCAGCCTCGACCGCCGCGGCGTCCGAGATGTCGGCACTGACCCAGGCAACATCGCCATGCGCGGCCAGCCCCTTCGCACCGCTGGCGAGCGTGGCTTCGCTGCGGCCGAGCAGCGTCACGCGTGCGCCTTGGGCCAGCAGCGAACGGGCGACCGCTTCGCCGATGCCGCGCGCGCCGCCGGTCACCAGTGCGTGCACACCGTTCAGCGATGCCGGCAATGCCGGTGACACACCCGCCGAGGTTGTCGTTGACGTCATGAACTGTCCTTATTTACCGATCTGTTGAGCGTAGGCGGCAGCACGCTCCAGATTGGTTTCGTACTGCCGTTTGCCCGCATAGTACTGCGCCGGCCACGGCAAATCCTTGTAGCCGATCCTGGCGGCTTCGTGCAGTGTCCAGAACGGATCGGCCAGATGCGGACGCGCCAGCGCGCACAGATCGGCGCGGCCCGACGCGATGATGCTGTTCACGTGATCCGCCTCGAAAATCGCGCCGACGGCAATCGTCGGAATGCCTGCTTCGTTGCGCACGCGATCGGCAAACGGCGTCTGGAACATACGGCCGTAGACCGGCTTCTCCGCCTTGCTGACCTGTCCCGACGAGCAGTCGATCAGATCGGCACCGGCATCCTTGAACGCGCGGGCGATGGCGACAGCATCGTCCGGCGTGATGCCGCCCTCCACCCAGTCGTGCGCCGAGATACGCACCGACATCGGCTTGGCCGACGGCCAGACGTCGCGCACAGCGCGGAAGACTTCCAGCGGATAGCGCAGACGATTTTCCAGCGTGCCGCCGTACTCGTCGGTACGCTGGTTCGTCAGCGGCGAGATGAAGCTCGAGAGCAGATAACCGTGGGCGCAGTGCAGCTCCAGCCAGTCGAATCCGGCTTCGGCGGCGCGGCGGGCGGCTTGTACGAAGTCGTCCTTGACGCGGTCCATGTCGGCACGGGTCATCTCGCGCGGCGTTTGCGACACATCCTCGATATAAGGCAGCGGCGAGGCAGAGATCAGCGGCCAGTTGCCATCGGCCAGGGGCTGATCGATGCCTTCCCACGCCAGACGCGTCGAGCCCTTGCGGCCGGCGTGGCCGATCTGCATGGCGATCCTGGCATCGCTGCCTGCGTGCACGAAGTCGACGATGCGCTTCCACGCGTCGCGCTGCGCGTCGTTCCACAGGCCGGGGCATCCCGGCGTGATGCGGGCATCGGGCGACACACAGGTCATCTCCGCGACGATCATGCCTGCGCCGCCCAGCGCACGGCTGCCAAGGTGCACGAGGTGGAAGTCGCCGGGTACGCCGTCGACGGCCGAGTACATGGCCATCGGCGACATCACGATACGGTTCTTGAGCGTGAGTTCGCGCGCACGGAACGGCGTGAACATCGGCGGAATCGCGTGCTGACCTTCGGCGCGTTTCACACCGGCATGCTCGGCAAGCCAGTCTTCGAAGCCTTCGACGTAACCGGCATCACGCACACGCAGGTTCTCGTGGGAGATGCGTTGCGAGCGTGTCAGCAGGGAATAAGCGAACTGTTCGGGGGAAAAGCGCGCATAGCGTTCCACGGTTTCGAACCACTCGGTCGAGTTGCGGGCGGCGTTCTGAATCTTGAGCACTTCGATGCTGCGCGCGGCTTCGTAATCGGCCAGCACACCCGGCAGGGCGTCGATGCCCTGCTTGCCGAGGCCGTCGGCAAGCGCGATGGAGTCTTCCAATGCGAGCTTGGTGCCCGAACCGATGGAGAAGTGTGCGGTGTGCGCGGCGTCGCCCATGAGCACGACGGGGACGCGTTTGCCGTCGACATCGCTCCAGTGGACCCAGCGCTCGCAGATCACGCGCGGGAACTGAATCCAGATGGCCGAGCCGCGAAGGTGCTTGGCGTTGCTCATGAGTTCATGACCGCCGAGGTACTTCGCGAAGAGGTTCTCGCAGAATTTCACGCCCTCTTCCTGACTCATCTGATCGATGCCGTGAGCGCGCCAGACGTCCTCTGGCGTCTCGACAATGAACGTCGACGTGTCGGCATCGAACTGATAGGCATGCGCCTGAAACCAGCCGTGCTCCGTCTTCTCGAAGGCGAAGGTGAAGGCGTCGAAGCGCTGATGCGTGCCGAGCCAGACGAAGCGGTTCTGACGCGTATCGATATCCGGGCGATAAGTGTCGGCATAACGGGTGCGGATGCGGCTGTTGAGACCGTCGGAGGCAATCACCAGATCGGCCTGATAGCGGCGGGCGATCTCCTGATCGTCGGAGACGTCCGTCTCGAAGACCAGTTCCACGCCAAGCGCCTCGCAGCGCGCTTGCAGAATGTTGAGCAGCTTCTTGCGGCCGATGCCGATGAATCCGTGGCCGCCTGAAGTGATGGTGCGGCCTTCGAAGTGGATGTCGATGTCGTCCCAGTGATTGAAGGCCTCGTTGATCTGCGCGGCGCTCACGGGATCGGCTTCCTGGAGGTTGTCCATGGTGGCGTCGGAGAACACCACGCCCCAGCCGAACGTGTCATACGGCCGGTTGCGCTCAACCACCACGACACGATGGGAAGGCTCGCGCAGCTTCATCAACAGCCCGAAATACAGGCCCGCAGGACCGCCGCCGATACAGACGATATTCATCTCCAACCTCCGGATTCACAGATCGCGTCGCGCTAGCCGACCTTTGTTAAATCGTAAATAGTTTATGCCTAAAATACTAGCGAAAAAAATTTACGGCGGCAAGGTCGACAAGCCCTGGCGCCGAAGGGGTCGGGAAAGTACTTAGGGATGGGGTATCCGGGGCCTATAGCGGCCGATTCCTGAAGTCTCCTGTTCAAATTCAGAATACGCGACGCGACCTGCCTGCCAGAATCTCGGCCGTCCTGTCGTCCGCGGTTCCATTCAACCTCCGGCCTCACGCCAGGGTGTAAGCCCCCCCCTGCTGTTGCACGCCCGCTGTGCTCACTGTTGCGCCCTTTTTTGCGCGTTCGCGCTTGCGCACATGCCGTTCACCGCTATCGCGGTTTCCGGCACGTGTGTGACCACGTAACGCATCGTTTCGACCATCAAAGGGCAACACCATCTGTGGCACATCGTGACCGCCAGGTCTTCATTGCATTCATCACTCGCCACGTCAGCGAGTTCCTCCTTCGCCGTCCGGCGCTTCTCTGGACTAGCGCGCTCGCATGCGGACTTGCACTACCTTGCGCCACATCCGCGGCTCAGGAGCGCATTGCGCCCGCACTCGGCGATGCCCTCAGGCAAGGCGTGCAGGACGAACAACTGGAGCGTCAACGCCGCGAAGCTGAAGAGCGCGGGCAACGCGCGGACGCACCGGATGTTCGTCTGCCGTCCCTGGCTGACGGCACATCGCTTGCCGATATCAGCACGCTACCGGCCGAATCGCCATGCATCGCGTTGCGCAGCGTCACCGTCACAGCACTCGATGGCACGCCACCGCCAGCCGCGTTTGCGTTCGTCGAATCGACGCTCACCCCATTTATCGGGCAATGTGCCGGCGCTAACGGCGTGGCCCAAATCGCTTCCGTCGCCACCGAGGCGATCCTCGCAAAAGGCTGGGTCACAACACGTGTGATCGTTCCCGAGCAGGATATGGCTGACGGCCACCTGAGATTGAAACTCCTCCCTGGCAAGGTCTCGGCGATCCGCTTCTCCGATCCCTCCGTGCGCGGGAGTTGGCGCTCTGCCGTGCCTCTGCGCGTCGGCGACACGCTCTCGCTGAATGCGTTGGAACAAGGGCTCGAGCAACTCAAACGTATGCCGGGCCAGGATGCCGATATCCGCATCGAGCCCGGCAACGTACCGGGTTCGAGCGAAGTATTGATCGACGTGCAGCGGCAACGACCGTGGCGTCTGCTGGCCTCCATCGACAACAGCGGCACGCGCGACACCGGCCGCCTGCAAGGTCAGCTAGCCATCGGCATCGAAAATCCGCTGGGGTTGAACGACCTTCTGGACATCGCCGCGCAGCATGACCTGTCGACGGGCGACGATCGGTTCGGCACAAAGGGCGCCAGCGTCAACTACTCGATGCCCTGGGGCTACAACACTGTCTCCCTCTTCGGTAGTACTCGCGCCTACTTCCAACGAATTGCGGGCGCCAACGAATCGTTTGTGTCGAGCGGTCGCAACCAAACGGTGGAGCTTCGGCTTGAGCGCGTCATCCATCGCGACAACCTGGGCAAGACAGCGATCGAGGCACGGCTCGGACGCCGCTTCGGCAAGAGCTTCATCGAAGACTTCGAAATCTCGCAGCAGTATCGCAACAACACCTATGCGCAGATCGGTGCAACGCACCGGCAGTACTTCGGCAGCGCACAAGCGGACATTGCGCTGAGCTACCGGCAAGGCATGCCCTGGTTTGGCGCGCAGGACGATCTGCGTGATCCCGTCACCCGCCAGCCAACCCAGCAAACCTATCGCTACCGCATGTTCACTCTGGATGTGCAGTGGTCTGTGCCGTTGCGAGTGTCGGCCCTCACCGTCAGATACGTCGGCATGTTCCACGGCCAGACCACGGCAAACGCGTTGTGGGCTGTCGATCAGATGGCCATTGGCGGGCGGTACAGCGTACGCGGCTTTACCGGCGATCAGACGCTGAGCGCCGAGCGCGGCTTTTTCATTCGGAATGAGTTGCATATCCCGATCGGGGCCAGTCCGCACGGTGTGTATGCAGGCGTGGACTACGGGCGCGTGTACGGCCCGAGCGCCCGCTTCCTTCCCGGCACCCAACTCGCCGGCGCGGTCATCGGCCTGCGCGGACAAATTGGCGCGTTCGGCGGCCCATGGGGCAATGCCAGCTACGACGTCTTCGTCAGCCGCCCCCTCTCCCATCCCTCCCGATTCCCGATCAACACCGCGGTTGCGGGCATTTCGCTCGCCCTTCGCTACTGAGTCTCCCCATGAACACACGTTGCTTTCGTCTGATCTTCAGTCACGTCCGGCGCCAGTGGGTTGCCGTCGGCGAAAACGTGCGTCGCGGGCGAACACCCGGATGCGGGCGAAGCGCTCGCCGCCGCGCGCCGTCTCGCTCGTCAGCGTCAGCACCGCGAGGCAACGCACTGCGCCCGCTCAGTGCGGCCTTGATATGCGCATCCGCATTGATCGTCCTCGGTTTCCCGATCACCGCTTCGGCACAAATCGTCGCAACGCCCGGCCCTCACGCCCCCGGGGTCGGCGTGACGCCCAACGGCTTGCCGCTCGTCAACATCACCACGCCCAGCCCGGCAGGGGTGTCACAAAACCAGTACCAACAGTTCGATGTTCCGACGCAGGGCGCAGTCCTTAACAACTCGCGCACCATCGTGCAAACGCAGATGGGCGGCCTGGTGCCAGGCAACCCCAATCTCACTGGCGCCCCGGCACGCATCATCGTCAATCAGGTGACCGGGACGTTGCCATCAAGCCTCGCCGGATATCTGGAAGTGGCCGGAAACCGCGCCGAAGTCATCATCAGCAACCCCAACGGACTCACCTGCGACGGCTGTGGCTTCATCAACACCTCTCGAGGCGTGCTCACGACCGGCCTGCCGGTGTTCGGCGGCAGCGGTTCTCTCGAGGCGTTCCGGGTCACCGATGGTCGCTTGCGCATTACCGGCGCCGGCCTGAACGCGGGCAATCTCGAGCACGCCGCCCTGCTCGCACGCGCCGTCGAAGTGAATGCTGCCGTTCATGCCCAGCAGCTCGATGTGATTGCGGGCCTGAACGATATCGACGCGGCAACGTTCGGCATCAATGGCAGCCACACGTCCACGAGCGGCACGCCGTCGTTCGCATTGGACCTCTCCCGTCTCGGTGGCATGTACGCGGGAAAGATCCGACTCATCGGCACGGAGGCTGGCGTCGGCGTCAACCTGGATGGCCAAGTCACCGCCAATCAGGGACCGCTGGTGCTAAACAGCGCCGGGTGGCTTCAGATTGGCGGCAAGGTGCAAGCACATCAGGACATTCATGCGAAGGCGGCCGGCGACCTGTCGGTCAGTGGCGAAGTCCTGGCCAACGGGCAACTGACGCTCGGCACCGCGCAGAATCTGCTCAGTTCAGGAAGTCTGCGCGGCGCCCGCGACGTGACACTCGATGCCGGCGGCACGTGGCGTCATACCGGCACAGTGTCTACCGGGCAGCACCTCGCGGTCGATGCCGCCTCGATAGCATCCTCAGGCGTGATGGCTGCGGGTGCCAACGCTGACGGAACCCAAGCGGGCACGGGGCACATGTCGCTCTCCTCGGCAGGATTGTTGCAGGCTGGCGGCTCGCATACGGCCACCGGCGACATCCGATGGCTCGCCGGCACCATCGATCTGACCGGCGCCACGTCGACCACGCTGCGGGGACTTCAACTGAGCGCACGCGTCGGTAACGTCACCATGACACGCGCGACGACGCAAGTCGGAGGCATCACACGAATCACAGCCAAGCGCGACGTGATTCACGATGGCGCGACCCTCAAGACCTCCGGCCTCTTCGTAGACGGGGCGCGGCTGAGCAACCACACGGGACGCATCTTGCAATGGGGTGCGTCGTCCCCGCTCCGGATCACCCTTTCCGGCCCACTGAGCAATCGTGAAGGCCAGATACACGCCAATAGCACCGAGCTATTGCTTACGTCGAGCGAAATCGACAACACCGCAGGCAAGATCGAGCATGCAGGCGCAGGCAGCTTCCGTCTCGTCACCGGTACTGTCGAAAACGAGGGTGGGACATTCGCCACCAACGGCGCCATGTTTATCGACGCCGGCGGCTGGCGAAACGATCGGGGCACGCTGACAGCGAAGCAGTCGCTGACGGCCGGAATACGAGGCCAACTGACGAACACGACCGGGTTGATGCAGACCGGCGGCCTGTTTTCGCTGAAGGCGGACGACATCAAGAACCTCGGCGGACGGCTGTTGGCGCTAGGCAACGCCGATCTGCGTCTACGCGCGAACAAGGGCATCGAAAACGGCCGCATTGGCACGACGCAGGGGGAAATTGCCGGGCGCGGCAACGTCCGGCTCGCGGCCACATCCCTCAGCAACAGCGGACACTGGATCGCTCAAGGCTCGCTCCTCGCAGACGCCGCAGGCGACCTGCTCAACGTGGGCGGGCGCATCGTCGCGCAACGCCAAGTCGCCCTCGCCGCGCGTGGCGCGTTCGACAATACACGGGGCTCAGTGAGTGCCGGGGAAGCGCTGACCCTGGACGCCGACGCCGTCGACAACACGCTCGGACAGACGCAATCAAGTTCGCTCGCCTTGTCTGCCCGGCATCTGGAAAACCGCTCCGGGGCGATCGTCCAGGCGGGCAACGGCCCCCATGACGCAGCGCTATTGAGCGTTGCCGAGCGCGTCGACAACCATGCAGGCTCGATTCATCTGGCCGCTCGCAACGCAACGATCGATACCGCCGAATTCAAGAACACCGGCGGCGTCGTGGCGCATGCTGGCGACGGCGTGTTGGCCCTCAATGCAAAAGCTATCGACAACCGGGACGGACGCGTCGGCACGAATGGCGACCTGTTGCTGAACGCCAAGTCGGTGGAGAACACCACCGGTCACATGACCGCATTGGGAAACCTGAAGTCAACCGTAGAGGAGGACTTGAGCAACGCATCGGGCAAAATCGCCGGGACATCCATTGCGCTGCGCGTGGGCGGCACGTTGGACAACGAGGCGGGTTCCGTAGAGGCCAGCGATGCGTTACATATCGACGCGCGCGATGTCCGCAACGCTAAGGGAGAGCTGCTAAACAGCGGCCACGCGCACACGACGATCGCCGTTCAAAACACCCTGAACAATACGGAAGGCGGACGCGTCGCTTCGAACGCGAACATCGCTTTAGACGCCGGTCGCCTCGACAATACCCACGGCCGTGTGCACGCAGGCGAGTCTCTTGCGCTAAAGATCGCCTCTGACGTCGTCAACAACGTGGGATACCTCGCGGCAGGCGGCCGCCTGGATGCCGATGTCGGCGGGCGCTTCATCAACCGCACCGGCCAGGTGAGTGCCCACGACGCGTTACGCATCAACGTCGCCGAGGGCCTCGACAACACGGATGGCAAGGTGGAAGTCAGTGCTGCCGCTGGTCAGATGGACGTATCTGCGCATCAGATGGACAACGCGGGCGGTACCCTTGCCAACGCCGGAACGGGCGCCATTGACATTGCGATCCGCGATCGGCTGCGCAATGGTGCATCTCCCGGACATTCCCCACGTCATGCCGGCAGCATCGCTGGCAACGGCGCCATCAACATCCGGGCGAACGGCATCGACAACATCGACGGTGCACGGATCGCTGCAGGAACATCGCTCTCGATCACATCGGCCAAGGATCTCAACAATCGACGCGGCCAGTTGCAGGCCAATGGCCCTCTGAACATCGTCGCGAATCTCGATATTTCGAACGCGACGGGCGTCATCCATTCAGGCAAGGCGCTGAAGCTGGCGACAGCCGGCAAGCTCGATAACACGCAGGGCAGCATTGAAGCCGCTGGAGATCCGTCGATCAACGGCGACGATGCGGTCATGGTCTCCGTCAAAACGCTGGACAACACCGACGGACGAATCGTCAATGGCGCGCGTAGCGGTGGCCATCTGACCATTACCGCCAACGCGATAGTGAACGCGTTGACCCGGCCTCCGGTGTCGAATCATCCGAACGAAACTCGTGGAATGCGTGGAATGATCGGCAGCAACGGCCGCGTCTCCATTACGACGTCGGCCTTGATGAACGGGCCGAACGCACTGATCAGCGCCGGTGCGGACCTGTCGCTGGCCGTTCGAGACACGCTCAACAACGCCGGCACGCTGTTCTCAGGGACGGATCTCGATGTGAACTGGCGCAATGCCGAACGTACACGAGCCTTCGATAACACCGGAGATGTGCAGGCCCGTCGTAACGCGTCCTTCGCCGTTGACGAACTGGATCATCGCGCAGGCGAAATTGCCGTCAACCAGAACCTGACACTGCACACCGGCCGTTTGCTCGGCAGCGCGCGATTGCGTGCGGGCAACGATCTGCGCATCGTGCTGCCGGGCGACTTTACTTACGGCGCGAATCACACCTGGCAAGCAAACGGCAGCTTGACGCTCGACGTCGGCGGCCTGCTGCGCGTGCATGGCCTTCTTGCCGCCATCAAGCAGCTCACAGTGAATGCCGCACATCTTGTCAACGCCGAGCAAGGCCGCATTCGGAGCGGCTCGATTCTCCTCAACGTGGCCGGTGACATCACGAACGACACCCGCATTGATGGCGACGATGTCAGGTTACGAAGTGCCCGGCTCCTCAATACCGGCGCGGTCATTGGCGGCCAAATCCGATTTGATGGCCAAACCGTCAGAAACGCCGGCGATCGCGCCGTGCTGGCGGCGACGCAGCAATTGGACCTCTTCGCCACCAGCGATGTCCTCAACGAGAATGGCGCAACCCTCTATAGTCTGGGCAACCTGCGTCTTGCTGCGGGCGAAACAAGCGATGCGCAGGGCTTTCTGACGCAGCAAACAGGTCGATTCGTCAACCGCTCGGCCGTCGTGGAAGCCGGTGGCGACGTCGATATCGCGACGCGTGAGTTTGTGAATGAGCGCAGCTACGTCAACATTCTCAGAGGTGTCGACGAAGCGGAGTCACAGCAGGTGCGCGATCTCTGGATCGCAGGCTACGTGGCGATCCCGGACGCCGACAGTCGAGCGCGGTGCGCCGCTGCCACAGGCGCTGCCTGCGAGGAGTTACCTACCGTCCATCAAAGCCACAGCCTGAGTATCGGCGGCGAACCCGCGATGGTCGAAGAAAGGTATTCGGAGTTCGACGAGCACGGCAAAGAGGTCTGGAAATCTCGCGTGATTCCCAATCCACGTAACCAGACCTTTACGCAATGGCGCTGGAATCGCGAAGCGCGCGCCGCGCTCTCCAGTGAAAAACTTCATGCGGTGAGCAGCCCGATCAGCATCACTATTCCGAAGCGCGGATTGACAGCGCTGGACATGGACGCAAGAACATTCTCGCTGGAGAAGCCAATTGTCGAGGTGTACAAGTCAAATGGCTTCTCGCTCACGTATGACACCCGCAACATCACCCAGCGCGCCGTCCAGCATTTCGAATCCATCGGCGACGATGGTCAGGGAAATTGGGTCATCCAGTTCTGGCCCGACTTCCAGCCGGAGGCGCATATCCGGCCGAGCGTGGTCGATCAGTCGAACCGCACCGTCACCGGTGCGACCGACGAAGGTGTGCGCATCTTGCGTCGCGGATACGGCATTCAGGACGGCCGCGACAACAACGAGTACCGCCGCCGCGTCACTATCCAAAGCAAGACCGACGTCATCGGCGACGTCGCCGATCCCGGCACACTGACGTCTCAAGGCACGATCCGGCTCAATGTGGATAACGGTACCGCGCTGAATCATGCATCGACAATCAGCGCTGGCGGCGATATCAGGGTTCGCGGCAATGGTGGTCAGATCACAAGCCGCAGCATTGCCCTCGAGCGCGTGGAGAGCATCAAGCAATCGTCGGATCTGTACTGGCATGAAAAGCGCGGAAACAGTGACCGCTCGTTCATCACGGTCGACTTTGACGTCGCAGAACGCCGATCCATTGTGGGTGGCCTACAGAGCCTGATCTCGTCGAACGGGACGACTCACCTTCGCGGGCGCGATATTACGATTGAAACCGCCACGGCTGACGGCACGGTCATTGGCAGCAGACAAACGGATAGCGGCGTCGGCACGTCGCAGCGCGTCGCCGTCGGCGTGGGCAGTGAAACCGTCTCCACCGGTAAGCAAGGCCCCATCGACGCCTTGGTCACGACGCCTCCCACGACCGACATATCCGGTGCCGTTCAGACACTCGATACCGCATCTGGCGGTATCCCCGGACTGAAGCTTCCTCGTAGCGCCCTCTTCAAGGTCATTACCAAGCCCGACCACCCCTACGTCATCGAGACCGACACTCGATTCACCGACCGCGGCACCTTCGTCTCCAGCAACTACATGCTGGACCTCCTCGGGGTGGCCCCAGACAGCATCGAGCGTCGTATCGGCGACGGATTCTACGAAGCGAAGCTGGTTCGCGAGCAGATTCTGGCGTTGACCGGACGCGCCTCGCTAGGCGGGCGTGACACCACCGCTTCGACCGCAATCGACGCGGAATTTCGAACACTTCTCACGCAAGGCGCTCGAGCCGGCCGGGATCTTGAACTTCGCATCGGCATCCGGCTATCACCCGAGCAAATGCGGGCGCTGACCGACGACATTGTCTGGTTGGTTCGTCAAACCATCACGCTGCCCGACGGCACGTCGACAACGGTTCTCGTGCCAACGGTATACCTCGCACATGGCAAGCGCGTCGTCATGCAACCGGGCGGGGCATTGGTCACCGGCCGCGATGTCATCGTCGATGCAACGCATCAAGTCAGCAACAGTGGCCAGATTGTCGGCGACTCGAGCACGCGAATCCACGCGCAGGACGTCGAAAATCGCGGCGTGATCGGTGGCACCGGCGGTCGCGGTCGTTTCGGCGACAAGACCCGGGCCGGCGTGGTCGATGTCGTCGCCGCGCGGGACGTGCAAAACATCGGTGGCGAGATCGCCGGTGAGCGAGTTCAGGTCACAGCGGGGCGCGATGTGGTCGTCACCAGCCAGAGTCGCACTACCGAGTGGGTCAACGGTTTGCAGAACGGCAAGACAACGGCCGTCGAATCGCCCGGTCGGATTGATGCGCGTGACGCCGTGGTGATCACCGCCGGACGCGACCTCTCCGTCACCGGCGCTGCCATCGACGCCGGGGGCAACGTCGACCTTGCAGCGGGACGCGACATTTCGCTAGGCGCGATTGCGTCGAGCCATGACTTTGGCGGCGGATCGAGCCAGAGTCACAGCCGCACTGCGCTCACCGAACATGTGTCGTCGGCCATTAACGCGGGGGGCGACGCGACCTTCGTCGCCGGGCGCGACGCGTCCATGGCAGGGGCAAGCATCGACGCGGGCAAAGCCGTCGTCGTCGCCGCGGCACGAGACGTGGAGATTGGCGCCGTCATCGACAACGTCACGGACTCGGGGCGAGTGCGCGGCGACACATACGCGGCGTCGGTTGATTCTTACGAGGAAACCGCACGAGGCAGTCGAATACAGGCGAACGGCGAAATGGGCATCGCCGCAGGTCAGGTCGAAGCGGTCGGACGACTGCTGGAAGCAAGGGGTGTCACCGCCTATGTGACAACGGGCGATGCGACCCACGGTGACGTGACGATTCTCGGTTCCTATCTGAGCGCAGGGGGCAGCGATAACGCTCGGCCCGGGGCACTGACGCCTTCGACCAACGAGGGCAAATCGAGCCTCAAAATCGTTGCCACCGGAGACGTTACCGTCGGCGGCGTTGCGACTCGGCATGACGATGAGCGCTGGTCGCGGAGCACCAGCCGGAGCCTGCTCTCCTCCACGACAGAAGAGAACTACCGCAACACCCACGGCACGCGCACGACGGGTAGCACCCTGTCGGGTGACTCGGTCACGATGGCATCGGGACGCGACGTCACGATCACCGGGTCACAAGTCGTCGCGGATGGCGACATGGCCATCGGTGCCAAACGGAACGTCACGATTACCTCCGCGGAAGATCGAAGCGATTCGCTGAGTGTTTCGGAAAAAACGACGAGCGGTGTCTTCGGCGCTGATATGGGCTTCACCATCGGCAGTCGATCCGAGAAGGACAAGCAGCGTCGCGAGCAGGTCAGTCAGACGGGAAGCGTTGTCGGCTCGGTGAGCGGCGACGTCACGGTCCGCGCAGGCAACGACTACCGTCAGGAAGGCAGCACAGTCATCGCGCGCGATGGCGATGTGAACATTGCGGGCAAGCGCGTATCGATCGTGGAAAGCGAAGCGTCCGAACAGCGCGTGCACGAGCGGGAAATCAAGCAGGCGGGCATGACTGTTGCGATATCCAGTCCTTTGCTGAATGCCGCTCAGACCGTCGGCCAGATGGGCAAGGCCGTTGGCAAGGTCAACGACCCTCGCATGAAGGCGCTCGGCGTCGCCGCGGGCGGACTCGCGGTGAAAAATGCCGCCGACACGGTCAAGAACCTCAAGGACGCTGCCAACGTCAGCATCTCGGTCACCGTTGGGGGATCGAAGCATGAAAGCCGGGAGACCAACGACAGTACAACGTCCAATGGCTCGACCGTGCGGGCGGGTGGCAGCGTAACTATCGCCGCCACGGGGGACGGCGATCAGTCGTCACTGCTCGTTCGCGGCAGCGAGATCGCCGCCGGGCAGGACGTCAAGCTTACGTCCGACGGCACGCTGGACATCCTCGCGGCTAAAGACACCTCGGAACACCACCGCAGCTCCACTGGCGTATCGGGCGGCATCGGCGTGGGCATCTCCATGGGCAGCAACGGACCGATAGTGGGGGTGACGGCTAATGCCAGCGCGTCGCGTGGCAAGGCGGATGGGAAGGACGTGACCCATCGGTCCAGCCATATCGTCGCGGGCAACGTGGCCGAGATCGGCTCCGGCGGCGACACCAATATCCGGGGTGGGACGATTGTCGGCGAGCGAGTCATTGCCAAAGTCGGTGGCGATTTGAACATCGAAAGCCTGCAGGACACGAGCGTCTACGCGTCCAAGGATCAATCGATCAACGGGAGTGCCACAGTGGGTATCGGCGGCGGGTCCGGCAGCATCAACGTCAGCCATCAGCAAATCAACAGCGACTTCGCGAGCGTTACAGAGCAGTCGGGGATCAAAGCGGGGGATGGAGGATTCGACGTCACCGTGAAGGGCAATACCGATCTGACGGGCGCCATCATCGCCTCGACCGATAAGGCCGTTGATGAGAATAGGAACCGTCTGAAAACTGGCTCGTTGACGACGCGCGATATAGAAAACCACGCAGAGTACGACGCCTTCGGCATCAGTCTTGGTGGCGGCTTCAGTACGGGCGGCGGGAATAACGCCGAGGTGGGGACGGATCAAAAGGGAGAGGCGGCGACCGGCGCAAAAGCCACGCCAGGCAGCGAACTACCGAAGACGGGTCCGGTGAGCATCACACCACCGGTTGTCGTCGCCGCAGGCGATAGCGCATCGAGCACGACCCGCAGCGGCATCAGCGCGGGTGTCATCGAGATTACCGACGAGGCGAGCCAACGCGAGCGAACCGGTCAGACGGTAGAAGAAGCGGTGGCTGGCGTCAATCGCGATGTGTCATCCGACAAAGACGGCAGCGGCGCCCTCGCCAATAAGTTCGACAAGGAGCAAATCGAAACCAGCTTCGAAATCATGCGAACGTTGCAGCGCGAGGTTGGGACGTTTGTGGGGAATCGGGCTAAGGAAGCTAAGGCCATTGAGGCCAAGTTGAAGAAGACCACCGACCCGGAACAACGCGCCGTGCTGAACCAGCAACTCGCCGACGCCAAGAAGTGGGGACCAGGAGGCGACTACCGTCTGATCGTCAGCGCCATTACGGCAGGTATCAGCGGTAACGTCACCGGCGCGGCCGGAGAGATGGCGACACGCGCAACGGTGAACTACCTGCAAGGTCTCGCGGCCAAGGAGATCAAAGCGCTAGGCGAAAACCTTGATCCGGCGTCGAAAGCGGCGTTGCACGCGGTGACCGGTTGTGCGGGTGGCGCGGCGTCCAGCGGGAACTGCGGTGCGGGCGCGATGGGTGCGGCGGCTGGATCGCTGTTGGGTAGCTTGCTCGCGGCGGGTGACAAGTCTGGGCAGGATCTGTCCCAAACAGAGCGCGAAGCGAGGGTGAACCTCATCACCTCGATCGTCGCTGGAGTAACGGCCGGAGTCGGTGGCGACGTTGCCACTGCGTCGATAAGCGCAAAGACGGAGGCAGAGAACAACACCTTAGGGATCGTGATCGCGCCGTCTCCTCCGCCTCAAACGGGGGGACCATCACGTCCGCAGGGCGGTGCGCGTGGCGGGCGTGATAGCGCCAGCCTTGATCCAACCTCCGCAGAGGGTGCGGGCAATGCCAAGGGCGAGAACGTCGCTGATCAGTTGAAAAACGCGCTGACCAAGGCCGCGTGCGCGATTTCGGGACTCGCTTGCTCAAACCAGTTGATCGTTGAAGGTGTCGCACGAGTGATGGGCGACAGCGCA
>JARLJF010000132.1 GCA_031291335.1 Pandoraea sp.
GCCCGTCAGGTTGGCCTGCCGTACATCATCGTGTTCCAGAACAAGTGCGACATGGTCGACGACGCCGAGGTCCTCGAGCTGGTCGAAATGGAAGTTCGCGAACTTCTGTCGAAGTATGACTTCCCGGGCGACGATCTGCCGATCATCCAGGGTTCGGCCAAGCTGGCACTGGAAGGCGACAAGGGCCCGCTGGGCGAAGAAGCCATCATGAAGCTGGCTGAAGCCCTCGACACGTACATCCCGACGCCGGAGCGCGCTGTTGACGGCACGTTCCTGATGCCGGTGGAAGACGTGTTCTCGATCTCGGGTCGCGGTACCGTTGTGACCGGTCGTATCGAGCGCGGCATCATCAAGGTCGGCGAAGAAATCGAAATCGTCGGTATCGCCCTCGACGGCGACAAGCCGAAGATCGACAAGACGACCTGCACGGGCGTCGAAATGTTCCGCAAGCTGCTCGACCAAGGTCAAGCAGGCGATAACGTCGGTATTCTGCTGCGCGGCACGAAGCGTGAAGACGTTCAGCGTGGTCAGGTTCTGGCCAAGCCGGGCTCGATCAAGCCGCACCGCAAGTTCTCGGGTGAGGTCTACATCCTGTCGAAGGACGAAGGTGGCCGTCACACCCCGTTCTTCAACAACTATCGCCCGCAGTTCTACTTCCGTACCACGGACGTGACTGGCTCGATCTCCCTGCCGGAAGGCAAGGAAATGGTCATGCCGGGCGACAACGTGTCGATCAAGGTTGAACTGATTCAGCCGATCGCCATGGAAGAAGGCCTGCGTTTTGCAATCCGCGAAGGTGGCCGTACCGTCGGCGCCGGCGTTGTTGCCAAGATTGAAGACTAATTGCGGATTCGATGAGGTGGGTGCCGGTTTCGCCGGCGCCTGCTTCTCAACGTCTGTTTGCTCTTTGTGATTTACCCGGCACCCGAACGAGGGCTGCCACGCTCTTTGGAGAATTTCCATGCAGAACCAGAAGATCCGCATTCGCCTGAAGGCTTTCGACTACCGCCTGATCGATCAGTCGGCCGCCGAAATCGTTGAAACCGCCAAGCGCACTGGCGCAATCGTCAAGGGCCCGGTGCCCCTGCCGACGCGCATCGAGCGTTTCGACATCCTGCGTTCGCCGCACGTCAACAAGACGTCGCGCGACCAGCTCGAAATCCGCACGCACCAGCGCCTGATGGACATCGTCGATCCGACGGACAAAACCGTTGACGCGTTGATGAAGCTGGACTTGCCGGCTGGCGTCGACGTCGAGATCAAGCTGCAGTAAGGCTTGCGAGCGACTTTGCTCTTGAAAGCCCCGTCAGTGCTGGATCGGCGGGGCTTTTGTTATGCGATTTAGCAACACTTGTCAAGCGATAAAAGTCCGTCTATAATGGCGGGCTCAAGTGTAGTTTTGAAAAGATGGGCCACATCCGTGGACCATCCTTTTGTCATTTAGCCCCGGCCAATCGCAGTCGGGAATGGAGAAAATCATGAGCCTTGGCCTTGTCGGTCGCAAGGTTGGCATGACGCGTATTTTCACGGACGACGGCGATTCGATTCCCGTCACCGTGCTCGACGTGTCTAACAACCGCGTGACGCAAATCAAGACGGATGAAACGGACGGCTACACCGCCGTTCAAGTCACTTTCGGCAATCGCCGCGCTACGCGCGTCGTTAAGGCCGCCGCCGGTCACTTCGCGAAAGCGGGTGTCGAAGCCGGTGAAATCCTCAAGGAATTCCGCGTTGACGCTGCCAAAGCTGCTGAACTGCAGCCGGGCGCAGTTGTTGGCGTCGATCTGTTCCAAGTAGGCCAGAAGGTCGACGTGCAAGGCGTGTCGATCGGTAAGGGCTACGCCGGTACCATCAAGCGCTACAACTTCGCTTCGGGCCGCGCATCGCACGGTAACTCGCGTTCGCACAACGTTCCGGGTTCGATCGGTATGGCGCAGGATCCGGGTCGTGTGTTCCCGGGTAAGCGCATGACGGGTCACCTGGGCGATGTCACCACGACGGTGCAGAATCTCGAAATCGCGCGCATTGACGCTGAGCGTAACCTGATCTTCGTGAAGGGTGCCGTTCCGGGCGCTAACGAAGGCAAGGTTTTCGTGACCTCGGCAGTCAAGGCCAAACTCGCGAAGGGAGCGTAACAATGGAACTGAAGCTCCTGAATGAGCAAGGTCAGGAAGGCGCTGCGGTCAACGCGTCGGATGTCGTGTTCGGCCGTGACTACAACGAAGCGCTGATCCATCAGGTTGTGGTGGCTTATCAAGCCAACGCCCGCAGCGGCAATCGTGCGCAGAAGGACCGTGAGCAGGTCAAGCACACGACCAAGAAGCCGTGGCGTCAGAAGGGTACGGGCCGCGCTCGTGCCGGTATGTCGTCGAGCCCGTTGTGGCGCGGCGGTGGCCGTATCTTCCCGAATTCGCCGGAAGAGAACTTCACCCACAAAGTCAACAAGAAGATGTACCGCGCTGGTGTGTGCTCGATTCTGTCGCAGCTCGCCCGTGAAGGTCGTCTGTCGGTCGTCGAAGACATCAAGCTGGATGCTCCGAAGACCAAATTGCTCGCTGACAAGGTCAAGGCCATGGGTCTTGATTCGGTGCTGCTGATCACGGATAGCGTGGACGAGAACCTGTTCCTGGCCTCGCGCAATCTGGCTCACGTTGCCGTCACCGAGCCGCGTTTCGCCGACCCGCTGTCGCTCATCTACTTCAAGAAGGTGCTGCTGACGAAGGGCGCGATCGCCAAGATTGAGGAGATGCTGTCATGAGCGACGTGCGTAAAAATGACCATCGTCTGTACCAGGTCTTGCTCTCGCCGGTGATCTCCGAAAAGGCGACGCTGGTGGCTGACAAGAATGAACAAGTAGTGTTCCAAGTTGCACGCGACGCGAACAAGCAAGAAGTGAAGGCTGCTGTTGAGCTTCTCTTCAAAGTGGAAGTCGAGTCGGTGCAAATCCTGAACCGTAAGGGCAAGCAAAAGCGCTTTGGCCGCTTCATGGGTCGTCGCGACCACGAGAAGAAGGCTTACGTGAGCTTGAAGCCGGGTCAGGAAATCAATTTTGAAGCGGAGGCCAAGTAATCATGGCACTCGTCAAAACGAAACCGACGTCGCCGGGCCGCCGTTCGCTGGTCAAGGTCGTCAACAAGGATCTGCATAAGGGCAAGCCGTTCGCCCCGTTGCTCGATACCAAGAGCAAGACCGCTGGCCGTAACAACAACGGTCACATCACCACCCGTCATATGGGTGGCGGTCACAAGCAGCACTACCGTATCGTCGATTTCCGTCGCAACAAGGACGGCATCACGGCGAAGGTTGAGCGTCTTGAATACGACCCGAACCGCAGCGCGAACATTGCTCTGCTGTGCTACGCCGACGGCGAGCGTCGTTACATCCTGGCACCGAAGGGTCTGACCGTTGGTCAGCAACTGGTGAGCGGCTCGGAAGCGCCGATCAAGGCTGGTAACGCGCTGCCGATCCGTAACATTCCGGTCGGTACTACGATTCACGGCATCGAGCTGCAACCGGGCAAGGGCGCGCAAATCGCTCGTGCTGCTGGTACCTCGGCAATGCTGCTGGCTCGCGAAGGCACGTACGCTCAAGTGCGTCTGCGTTCGGGTGAAGTTCGTCGCGTGCACATCGAGTGCCGCGCGACCATCGGTGAAGTCGGTAACGAAGAACACAGCCTGCGCCAACTCGGCAAGGCCGGTGCAAAGCGTTGGCGCGGTATTCGTCCGACCGTTCGCGGTGTGGCGATGAACCCGGTGGATCACCCGCATGGTGGTGGTGAAGGTCGTACGGCTGCTGGTCGTCATCCGGTCAGCCCGTGGGGTCAGCATACCAAGGGTAAGCGTACCCGCTCGACCAAGCGCACCGACAGCATGATCGTTCAGCGTCGCAAGAAGCGTTAATTGGAGCTAGCAAATGACTCGTTCTGTTAAAAAAGGTCCGTTTTGCGACGCTCATCTGCTGAAGAAAGTGGAAGCGGCAGCTGCATCGCGTGACAAAAAGCCGATCAAGACCTGGTCGCGTCGTTCGACCGTTTTGCCCGATTTCATCGGCCTGACGATCGCCGTGCATAACGGCCGCCAGCACGTGCCGGTGTACGTGACGGAAAACATGGTCGGCCACAAGCTGGGTGAGTTCGCACTTACCCGTACCTTCAAGGGCCATGCGGCCGACAAGAAGGCGAAGAAATAAGGGGCCGATCATGGAAGTGAAAGCAATTCATCGCGGTGCCCGTATCTCGGCGCAGAAGACGCGTCTGGTCGCTGACCAGATTCGTGGCCTGCCGCTGGAGCGTGCACTCAATGTCCTGACCTTCTCGCCGAAGAAGGCCGCGGTCATCATCAAGAAGGTTCTCGAGTCGGCTATTGCCAACGCCGAGCACAATGAAGGTGCTGACATCGACGAACTGCGCGTCAAGGGCATTTTTGTCGACAAGGGCACCTCGCTCAAGCGTTTCACGGCGCGTGCAAAAGGCCGTGGTAACAAGATCGAGAAGCAAACCTGTCACATCACTGTGACGCTGGGCAACTAAGGGGTCACGATGGGACAGAAAATTCATCCGACTGGCTTCCGTCTGGCTGTCAGTCGTAACTGGGCTTCGCGTTGGTACGCCAACAACCAGAATTTCGCACAGATGCTGAAGGAAGACATCGGCGTTCGCGAATATCTGAAGAAGAAGCTGAAGAACGCTTCGGTTGGTCGTGTCATCATCGAACGTCCGGCAAAGAACGCTCGTATTACGATTTTCAGCTCGCGTCCGGGCGTTGTGATCGGTAAGAAGGGCGAGGACATCGAAATCCTCAAGGCCGAGCTGCAAAAGCGCATGGGCGTGCCCGTGCACGTGAACATCGAGGAAATCCGCAAGCCGGAAACCGATGCGCAGCTCATCGCTGATTCGATCGCTCAGCAGCTCGAGCGCCGTATCATGTTCCGTCGCGCAATGAAGCGCGCGATGCAGAACGCGATGCGTCTGGGTGCCCAAGGCATCAAGATCATGAGCGCTGGCCGTCTGAACGGTATCGAAATCGCCCGTACCGAGTGGTACCGCGAAGGCCGTGTGCCCCTGCACACGCTGCGCGCTGACATCGACTACGCAACTGCGGAAGCGAAGACGACGTACGGCATCATCGGTATCAAGGTGTGGGTGTACAAGGGTGACACGCTGGGCCGCAACGACGCTCCGGTGGCTGAAGAGCCGGCCGAAGAAAAGCGTCCGCGCCGCAACGCGCGTCCGGGCGACCGTCGCCCCCGTCGTGACGATGCTGGCGATAAGGCCGGCGCGAAGCGCGGTGGTGCACGCCGTCCGGCTGGCAAGCCTGAAGGCGACGCCAAGACTGGAGAATAATCATGCTGCAACCGAAACGCAGAAAGTATCGCAAAGAGCAGAAGGGCCGTAACACTGGCGTCGCCACCCGTGGCAACGAAGTGTCGTTCGGCGAATTCGGCCTGAAGGCGGTCGGTCGTGGTCGTCTGACGGCTCGTCAAATCGAAGCCGCGCGTCGTGCCATGACTCGCCACATCAAGCGCGGTGGTCGTATCTGGATCCGTATTTTCCCGGATAAGCCGATCTCGCAAAAGCCGGCAGAAGTGCGTATGGGTAACGGTAAGGGTAACCCTGAGTACTACGTCGCCGAGATTCAACCGGGCAAGATGCTGTACGAAATGGACGGTGTTGATGAAGCGCTGGCGCGCGAGGCGTTCCGCCTGGCTGCCGCCAAGCTGCCGATTCAGACGACGTTCTTCGTACGTCGCCTTGGCGCCTGAGGGGAGAATTTGAAATGAAAGCATCCGAACTTCGTGCCAAGGATTTCGACGGCCTGAACAAGGAACTGTCGGACCTGCTGAAGGCCCAATTCGGTCTTCGCATGCAAGCGGGCACCCAACAGCTGAGCAACACCAGTCAGCTGAAGAAGGTGCGCAAGGACATCGCGCGTGTGCGTACCGTGTTGACTGAGAAGGCGAGCCAGAAATGAACGATACCGCTAAGACCTCGCTGAAGCGTACCCTCGTGGGTAAGGTTGTCAGCGATAAGATGGACAAGACGGTTACCGTGCTGGTCGAGCGTCAAATGAAGCACCCGCTCTACGGCAAGTACATCGTGCGTTCGAAGAAGTACCATGCGCACGACGAAACCAACCAGATCAAGGAAGGCGATACGGTCGAGATTCAAGAATCCCGCCCGCTGTCGAAGACCAAGGCCTGGACGGTTTCCCGTCTCGTAGAAGCCGCCCGTATCATCTAAGGTGAGCTGAAGCGAAGGCTTGACTTGCAAGTCCGGAATTATCATTGTATAATTCCGGACTTTCCGCTTCTTTCGCTAAAACCGGTCTTTGGTTTCGCAAGGGAGTGGATGGCTTCCGAAGCCGATTCGTATCCTCTACGGGTCTGGTCAAGGTAGCAAGGTTGTCCACTTTTGAACGACTCAACCCAAACGGCACCCTTTGGTGCTGACGGGGACCAAGACTGACCGACGCGTATGTGTCGGATTAAGTTGGGAAGATAACACCATGATTCAAACTGAAACCCGGCTCGAAGTAGCCGACAACACCGGTGCGCGCGAAGTGATGTGCATCAAGGTGCTGGGCGGCTCCAAGCGTCGCTACGCCGGCATTGGCGACATCATCAAGGTCAGCGTGAAGGATGCTGCCCCGCGTGGTCGCGTCAAGAAGGGCGAAATCTACAATGCAGTGGTCGTGCGTACCGCCAAGGGCGTGCGTCGCCAAGACGGCTCGCTGGTCAAATTCGACGGCAACGCCGCCGTGCTGCTTAACACCAAGCTCGAGCCGATCGGCACCCGTATCTTCGGGCCGGTTACGCGTGAACTGCGTACCGAACGCTTCATGAAGATCGTGTCGCTGGCCCCGGAAGTGCTGTAAGGAGCCGACACATGAACAAGATTCGTAAGGGTGACCAGGTCATCGTTCTGACGGGTAAGGACAAGGCCAAGCGTGGCACGGTCCTGGCCGTTGATGGTGACAAGTTGGTCGTCGAGGGCGTGAACGTTGCCAAGAAGCACGTCAAGCCGAACCCGATGAAGGGCACGCAAGGTGGCGTGGTCGACAAAACGATGCCGATCCACGTTTCGAACGTGGCGCTGGTGGATGCCAATGGCAAGCCGTCGCGCGTGGGCATCAAGGTCGAAGACGGCAAGAAGGTCCGCTTCCTCAAGACGACCGGTGCTACGGTCGTCGGTGCCTAATCGCAGGGAGTATAGATAATGGCCCGTTTGCAAGAATTCTATAAGGACAAAGTTGTCGCCGAGCTGACTAAGCAGTTCGGTTACAAGTCTGTCATGGAAGTGCCGCGCATCACCAAGATCACCCTGAACATGGGCCTTGGTCAAGCCGTCGCTGACAAGAAGATCATTGAGCACGCCGTTGGCGACCTCACGAAGATTGCCGGCCAAAAGCCGGTGGTGACGAAGGCACGCAAGGCTATTGCCGGTTTCAAGATCCGCGAAGGTTACCCGATCGGTACGATGGTGACGCTGCGCGGTGAACGCATGTTCGAATTCCTGGATCGTTTCATCACCGTGGCTCTGCCGCGCGTGCGTGACTTCCGTGGTATTTCGGGTCGTGCGTTCGACGGTCGTGGCAACTACAACATCGGTGTGAAGGAACAGATCATCTTCCCCGAAATCGAGTACGACAAAATCGACGCGCTGCGTGGTCTGAATATCAGCATCACCACGACCGCGAAGACTGACGAAGAAGCCAAGGCTCTTCTGTCGGCGTTCAAATTCCCGTTCCGTAACTGAGGTAATCGTGGCTAAACTGGCACTTATCGAACGCGAAAAGAAACGCGCCCGTCTGGCGCAGAAATTTTCTGCCAAGCGCGCCGCCCTCAAAGCGACCATCGAAGACACCAGCAAGTCGGAAGACGAGCGTTATGAAGCACGCCTGGCGCTGCAACAGCTGCCGCGTAACGCCAACCCGACGCGTCAACGCAATCGTTGCGATCTGACCGGCCGTCCGCGGGGTACCTTCCGCAAATTCGGCCTGGCCCGTAACAAGATCCGTGAAATCGCCTTCCGTGGCGAAATCCCGGGCGTGACCAAAGCAAGCTGGTAATAGGAGAAGCACCATGAGCATGAGCGATCCTATCGCCGATATGCTGACTCGCATCCGCAACGCTCAGATGGTTGAGAAGGCATCGGTAAAGATGCCCTCGTCCAAGCTGAAGGTCTCGATCGCCAAAGTCCTCAAGGACGAAGGCTACATCGAAGACTTCGCGGTTGAAGCAGAAGAAACGAAGCCGGTGCTGAACATCGCACTGAAGTACTACGCTGGCCGTCCTGTGATTGAGCGCCTCGAGCGCGTGTCGCGTCCGGGTCTGCGTGTGTACAAGAGCCGCAACGACATCCCGCAGGTCATGAATGGCCTGGGCGTTGCAATCGTCTCGACCCCGAAGGGCGTGATGACCG
This sequence comes from Pandoraea sp., assembly GCA_031291335.1. GTDB lineage: Bacteria > Pseudomonadota > Gammaproteobacteria > Burkholderiales > Burkholderiaceae > Pandoraea. The sequence goes on from JARLJF010000132.1 coordinate 8,420, forward strand.
ATCGCAAAGCACGCGCCACTGGCGTGGGCGGCGAAGTCATCTGCTACGTGGCCTAACCGAGGAGAGTTGAAATGTCTCGAGTAGGTAAGAGTCCCATTGCACTGCCGAAAGGCGTTGAAGCAACGCTGGCTGGCAATGTGCTGACGATCAAGGGCGCCCTGGGTTCGCTGACCCGCGGCATCAACGCCCTCGTGATCATCAAGATCGAAGACGGCACCGTCACCTTCGCCCCGGCCGATGAAAGCCGCGAAGCGAATGCGTTGTACGGTACGGAACGTGCGCTAGTCAACAATATGGTGACTGGCGTGAGCAAGGGTTTCGAAAAGAAGCTGCAACTCGTTGGCGTGGGTTACCGTGCCAAGGCTGAGGGTAACAACCTGAAGCTCGAGCTGGGTTTCTCGCACGATGTTGTGCATGCCATGCCGGAAGGCGTGAAGGCCGAAACCCCGACGCAGACGGAGATCATCATCAAAGGCGTTGATAAGCAACGCATCGGACAAGTGGCTGCGGAAGTTCGCGGTTACCGTCCGCCCGAGCCCTACAAGGGTAAGGGCGTCCGCTATGCGGACGAGGTGGTGATCCTCAAGGAAACCAAGAAGAAGTAAGGGTGCGAAACATGGACAAGAAACAATCACGTGTGCGCCGCGCTCGCCAGACTCGTATCAAGCTGGCAGCTCAAAAGGTGCATCGCCTTTCCGTGCATCGCACCAACGTGCACATTTACGCGCAAGTTTTCTCGGAAGACGGCACGCAAGTGCTGGCCAGCGCCTCGACGCTGGAAGCCGAAGTGCGCAAGGAACTGGGCGACAAGGAAGGCAAGGGTGGCAACGCTGCCGCAGCAGCGCTGATCGGCCGTCGTATCGCCGAGAAGGCGAAGGCTGCCGGCATCGAGAGCGTTGCTTTCGATCGCTCGGGCTTCCGCTATCACGGTCGCGTCAAGGCTCTGGCCGACGCTGCCCGTGAAGCCGGCCTCAAGTTCTAAGTAAGGATCCGTCATGGCAAAGATGCAAGCGAAAGTTCAGGCTGACGAACGCGACGACGGCCTTCGCGAGAAGATGATCGCGGTCAACCGTGTCACGAAGGTTGTGAAGGGTGGCCGTATTCTCGGTTTTGCCGCGTTGACCGTGGTTGGTGACGGCGATGGCCGCATCGGCATGGGCAAGGGCAAGGCGAAGGAAGTCCCGGTTGCCGTTCAAAAGGCAATGGAACAAGCCCGCCGCAATATGTTCAAGGTGCCCCTGAAAAACGGCACCCTGCAACATAACGTTCTCGGCCAGCATGGCGCCTCGCGCGTCCTGATGTCGCCGGCGAAGGACGGTACCGGTGTTATCGCCGGTGGCCCGATGCGCGCGGTGTTCGAGGTGATGGGCGTGACCAACGTGGTGACGAAGAGCCTTGGCTCGACGAACCCGTACAACCTGGTCCGCGCCACGCTCGACGGCCTGAAGAAACAATCGACTCCTGCTGACATCGCCGCCAAGCGTGGCAAGTCGGTGGAAGAGATCCTCGGCTAAGGGTGATCAATATGTCGCAGCAAACTGTGAAAGTTAAGCTGGTCAAGAGCCTGATCGGTACGCGTGAAGAACACCGCGCGACCGTCAAGGGCCTGGGCCTGCGTCGCCTCAATTCGGTCAGCGAGTTGCAGGATACGCCCGCTGTGCGGGGCATGATCGGCAAGGTCTCGTACCTTGTGAAGATCGTCGACTGAGCGAGGGCAAAATGGAATTGAATTCGATTAAGCCGGCAGAAGGCGCTAAACACGCCAAGCGCCGCGTTGGCCGTGGCATCGGTTCGGGTCTGGGTAAAACCGCCGGCCGTGGTCACAAGGGTCAGAAGTCGCGTTCGGGCGGCTTCCACAAGGTGGGCTTCGAAGGCGGTCAAATGCCGCTGCAACGTCGTCTGCCGAAGCGTGGTTTCAAGTCGCTGACGCGTCGTTTCGTGGGTGAAGTTCGCCTGGCCGACCTGAACAACCTGCCGGTCGACGAGATCGATCTGCTGGTTCTGAAGCAGGCTGGTCTGGTGAGCGAGCTGTCGCTTTCGGCCAAGATCATCGCCTCTGGCGAGATCACCCGCAAAGTCGTTGTGAAGGGTCTGGGCGTCACCAAGGGTGCGCTCACCGCCATTCAAGCGGCTGGCGGTTCGGTCGCAGAGTAAGTTAGGACACCCCGGAGCCAGCATTGGCCAAGTCTCCTAACCTCGCTAAGCCTGGTACGCAGGGCCCGAAGTATGCGGATCTGCGTCGGCGGCTGGTTTTCCTGCTGCTGGCGCTGATTGTCTACCGTATTGGTGCGCATATCCCGGTGCCGGGCATCGACCCCGATCAGCTGGCGCAGTTGTTCCAGCGTCAGTCTGGCGGGATCCTGGGCATGTTCAACATGTTCTCGGGCGGTGCGTTGTCGCGTTTCACGATCTTCGCGCTGGGGATCATGCCGTATATTTCGGCATCGATCATCATGCAGCTGTTGGCGATGGTATCGCCTCAGTTGGAAGCATTGCGTAAGGAAGGTCAGTCCGGACAGCGCAAGATTACACAGTACACCCGGTATTTCACGGTGGTACTCGCGCTCTTTCAGGCTGCGGCGATCGCGGTGACGTTGGAAAGCGAGCCGGGGCTCGTCGTCGATCCGGGCATGATGTTCCGCCTGACGACGGTGATCACGCTCGTGACCGGCACGATGTTCCTGATGTGGCTCGGTGAGCAGATCACTGAACGCGGCCTCGGTAACGGTATCTCGATCATCATCTTTGGTGGTATCGCGGCCGGTTTGCCGAATGCTGTGGGCGGTCTGTTCGAGCTCGTCGGTACTGGTTCGATTGGTCCGTTCTCGGCCATCGTGATCTGTGCCCTCGTGGTGCTCGTGACGTTCTTCGTCGTGTTCGTCGAACGTGGTCAGCGCAAGATCCTTGTGAATTACGCCAAACGTCAGGTCGGCAACAAGGTGTACGGCGGTCAGGCTTCGCACCTGCCGCTCAAGCTGAACATGGCAGGCGTGATTCCGCCGATCTTTGCATCGTCGATCATCCTGTTCCCGGCAACGATCGCGAATTGGTTTGGTGCGGGTGATAACGCGCGCTGGCTCAAGGATATTGCGGCGAAGTTGTCGCCGGGTCAGCCGATCTACGTGATGCTCTACGCACTGGCGATCGTGTTCTTCTGCTTCTTCTACACCGCTCTGGTGTTTAACAGCAAGGAGACCGCCGAGAACCTGAAGAAGAGCGGAGCGTTTGTCCCGGGGATTCGTCCGGGCGACCAGACGGCGCGGTATATCGACAAGATCCTGACGCGCCTGACACTGGCCGGCGCAGCTTACGTCACCTTGGTGTGTTTGCTGCCTGAGTTTCTGGTGTTGCGTTGGAATGTCCCGTTCTACTTCGGTGGAACCTCACTGCTGATTATCGTGGTGGTGACGATGGACTTCATGGCGCAAGTGCAGTCGTATGTGATGTCGCAACAATATGAGTCGCTGCTCCGTAAGGCGAATTTCAAGGGCGGCAATAACATGACGCTTCGCTGATCAGCCTGGATCATGTCGAAAGACGACGTTATTCAAATGCAGGGTGAGGTCCTTGAAAACCTCCCCAATGCCACCTTCCGGGTAAAGCTGGAAAATGGCCATGTAGTACTCGGACATATCTCCGGCAAGATGCGGATGCATTACATCCGCATCCTTCCTGGAGATAAGGTGACGGTAGAGTTGACGCCCTACGATCTGTCGCGTGCGCGGATCGTCTTCCGGGCGAAGTGATTAGAGAGAGGGAATTGTCATGAAAGTTTTGGCATCTGTTAAGTGCATCTGCCGCAATTGCAAGTTTGTGAAGCGCAAAGGCGTGCTGCGCGTGATCTGCAGTTCGGATCCGCGCCACAAGCAACGTCAGGGCTAATCGGCCTTTAACGCTATTTAGTTGGGGAATTACGAATGGCTCGTATCGCAGGGGTTAACATCCCGAACCACCAGCACACCGCTATCGGCCTGACGGCTATTTACGGTGTCGGCCGCACGCGCGCTCGCCAGATTTGCGACGCCGCCGGTGTGCCGTTCTCGAAGAAGGTCAAAGACCTCGACGACGCTGATCTCGAAAAGCTGCGTGATCAAGTCGGTCAACTGACGGTCGAAGGCGACCTGCGCCGTGAAGTGACCATGAACATCAAGCGCCTGATGGATCTGGGCTGCTATCGTGGCATGCGTCACCGCAAGGGCCTGCCGCTTCGCGGTCAGCGCACCCGTACCAATGCGCGTACCCGCAAGGGCCCGCGTAAGGCCGGCGTCTCGCTGAAGAAGTAACCAGAGGATAGGAAACTCATGGCTAAGCAACAGAACAACGCCGCTTCGCAGCGCGTTCGCAAGAAGGTCAAGAAGAGCGTTGCAGAAGGCGTCGTGCACGTCCACGCTTCGTTCAACAACACCATCATCACGATCACCGATCGTCAGGGCAATGCGCTGGCATGGGCGACTTCGGGTGGCCAGGGCTTCAAGGGTTCGCGTAAGTCGACCCCGTTCGCTGCCCAGGTTGCTGCTGAGTCGGCTGGCCGCGTGGCACTGGAATACGGCGTGAAGAACCTGGAAGTTCGCATCAAGGGCCCGGGCCCGGGTCGCGAATCCGCGGTTCGTGCGCTGAATGCGCTGGGTATCAAAATCACGGCCATCTCGGACGTGACGCCGGTCCCGCACAACGGCTGCCGCCCGCCGAAGCGTCGTCGTATCTAAGACGCTTAAAAATCCTGCTATAATCGCGGGTTCGCGCACGGCCTTGGTCGTGCGCGTAGTAATTTCTAAGACCACCGTCCGGTACATTGGTACCGGACTTGCGTAGTGGACAAAGTTCGCTGCGTCAAATTTTGAGATAAAGGAACAACCGTGGCACGTTATATCGGCCCGAAGGCCAAACTCTCCCGCCGTGAAGGTACTGACCTCTTCCTGAAGAGCGCACGTCGCTCGCTCGCCGACAAGTGCAAGCTGGATAGCAAGCCGGGTCAGCATGGCCGCACCTCGGGTGCTCGTACGTCGGACTACGGCAACCAACTGCGCGAAAAGCAGAAGGTCAAGCGTATTTACGGCGTGCTCGAGCGTCAGTTCCGTCGTTATTTCGCGGAAGCCGACCGTCTCAAGGGCAACACGGGTGAAAACCTGCTGCAAGTGCTCGAGTCGCGCCTGGACAACGTCGTGTACCGCATGGGCTTTGGTTCGACGCGCGCTGAAGCGCGCCAGCTGGTCGGCCACAAGGCGATCGTGGTGAACGGTGTTGTTTCGAACATCCCGTCGATCAAGGTCAAGGCTGGTGACGTGATCACCGTGCGCGAAAAGGCCAAGAAGCAAGTGCGTATTCAAGAATCGCTGTCGCTGGCTGAGCAAGTCGGTTTCCCGATCTGGGTTTCGGTTGACGCCAAGAAGATGGAAGGCACTTTCAAGGCACTGCCGGAACGTAGCGATATCGCGGGCGACATCAACGAAAGCCTGATCGTCGAATTGTATTCGCGTTAATCCGTATGCTGACGCGCCTCACGGCGCGTTTTGCGTTCCGTGCAGGTTGTCACCCATCAGCCTTATCGGTGTAACGAGCCGAGGGTATTGAAAAGGAAACCTATGCAAACCAGTTTGTTGAAGCCCAAGATCATCGCGGTTGAGCCGGTCGGTGAGCATCACGCCAAAGTCGTGATGGAACCGTTCGAACGTGGCTACGGCCACACCTTGGGCAACGCGCTTCGCCGCGTGCTGTTGTCGTCGATGGTGGGCTACGCGCCGACCGAAGTGACGATCGCCGGCGTTGTGCATGAATACTCCACCATCGATGGTGTTCAGGAAGATGTTGTTAACTTCCTGTTGAACCTGAAGGGTGTCGTGTTCAAGCTGCATAACCGTGACGAAGTCACTGTTACGCTGCGCAAGGATGGTGAAGGTGTAGTGCGCGCTTCGGATATCGAAGTGCCGCATGATGTGGAACTGATCAACCCCGATCACGTGATCGCGCATCTGGCCAAGGGCGGCAAGCTCGATGTCCAGATCAAGATCGAAAAGGGTCGTGGTTATGTCCCGGGTAACGTGCGCCGTTATGGCGATGATTCGGCCAAGGTTATTGGTCGTATCGTCCTCGACGCGTCGTTCTCGCCGGTCAAGCGTGTGAGCTATGCGGTCGAATCGGCCCGTGTGGAACAGCGTACGGACCTGGACAAGCTCGTGATGAACATCGAAACCAACGGTGTTGTGTCGCCGGAAGAAGCGATCCGTCAATCGGCTCGCATCCTCGTCGACCAGCTGTCGGTGTTCGCTGCGCTGGAAGGCACGGAAGCCGCCAGCGAAGCGCCGTCGCGTGCGCCGCAGATCGATCCGATCCTGCTGCGTCCGGTGGACGATCTCGAGTTGACGGTGCGTTCGGCCAACTGCCTGAAGGCCGAAAACATCTACTACATCGGCGACCTGATCCAGCGTACCGAGAACGAATTGCTCAAGACCCCGAATCTGGGTCGCAAGTCGCTCAACGAGATCAAGGAAGTGCTTGCCTCGCGTGGCCTCACGCTGGGCATGAAGCTCGAAAACTGGCCGCCGGCTGGTCTCGAGAAGTAAAGTGTAATGACATGGCCGCCTTCGGGTGGCCATGTTGCTACGTTAGTGCGGCGCGTCGGAATGTTCCGATACGGCCGATAGCGAAGGTACCGGCCCGCGGTGTTTGCCACCGATAGAAGAGCTAGGTCGAAAACTCTGTTCAAAGGAAAGTTGAAATGCGTCACCGTCATGGTTTGCGTAAACTGAACCGTACCAGCAGCCACCGTCTGGCTATGCTGCGTAACATGTCGAACTCGTTGATCCAGCACGAAGCGATCAAGACCACGCTGCCGAAGGCCAAGGAACTGCGTAAGGTTGTCGAGCCCCTCATCACGCTGGGTAAGAAGGACTCGGTTGCCAACCGTCGTCTGGCGTTCAACCGCCTGCGCGACCGTGAAATGGTCACCAAGCTGTTCAACGAACTCGGCCCGCGTTTTGCCAACCGTCCGGGCGGCTACCTGCGCATCCTGAAGATGGGTTTCCGCGTGGGCGATAACGCACCGATGGCTTTCGTCGAACTGCTGGACCGTCCGGAAGTCGACACGGAAGCGCCGGAAGTCGCTGAGTAAGCGATTCGCGCAACGGTCTTTTCAAGATCGTCAGCCGTAAGAAGAAGCCAGGTCACTGACCTGGCTTTTTTTGTTTTGAGGTGTTGTCCGAAGCCGTGTCCGCATCTGTCTGGAAATGTAGAGCGCATAGCGCGCGTTTCATGACGCCGGTGTACAGTGAACAATCTTCACGCTCGAACGGTCTACCGCACATCATGGATGCTCTTCTTATCGTCATGACAACGTTTCCCGACGAGGCCAGCGCTGACGCCGCGATCGACGGCATGCTTGCCGAGCGGTTAGCGGCGTGTGTGCAGCAAATGGCGCCGGCGCGGTCGAGCTATCGCTGGCAAGGCAAGCGGGAGACGAGTGTGGAAGTGCCACTTATGATCAAGACGACTGCCGCACGCTATGGCGCGCTTGAGCAGTACATCAAAGAACATCATCCTTACGACGTACCCGAGATCGTTGCATGGCCCGCTACCGCGGCGTTGCCAGCCTATGCACGCTGGGTCGAAGATGAGACGCGGGGGAAGCTGCATGTCTGATGTGACGACGATGGTAGGGCTGCTGATCGCGAAAGCCGACGGCGATGGACGGGTGTTGCCAAGAAATCGCGTGCTGCGACTCTGGGCGTTTGCGTGGCTGATCGTGGTCGTGATGCTTACGCTGGGCGCGGGGCGTGCACATGCCGCCGATGATTTTCTTGATCCGGATGTCGCCTTCAAGGTGTCGGAGACGGAGCAGGCTGGCGCAGTGCTGCTGCATTTCGAGGTGGCGAAGGGCTATTACCTTTACCGCGAGCGATTTGCCTTCGCGGCGGACAACCCCGCCGTCATGCTCGGCACGCCGACGTTTCCGAAGGGCGAGGTCAAGCACGATGAGACCTTCGGCAAGGACATGGAGGTGTACCACGAGCCGATCGATGTCCGCATTCCTGTCAGTCAGGCGAGCGGCCCGTTCACACTGACGGTGACCATGCAGGGCTGCGCAGACAAGGGATTGTGCTATCCGCCAATGGACAAGCCGCTGAAGATTTCAGCGGCTGCGGTTGGCGGCTCGGCGGGAGGCGGTTCAAGCGCGACGTCTACGCCGGGGCCGGCCACGCAGGCATTGCTTGGTGGTAGCCCGCAAGCGTCGAATGGTTCGCCGGCCGCTGGCGCGGTACTGGCGGCGCCGTCAGCCAGCACGGCAGGTGGATGGTTGTCGGCTCGCGAAGACTACAGCGAGGCGGAGCGCATTCTCTCCGGCGGTAGCTTCGCGCTGGCATTGGGGATCTTCTTTGTGCTCGGCATCGGACTGGCTTTTACGCCGTGTGTACTGCCGATGGTGCCGATTCTTCTGTCGATCGTTGCGGGGCAGGAGGCGAGCCGCGGTAAAGCCATCCGTCTGGCCGTCGCCTACGTGCTCGGTATGGCGGTGGTGAATACCGTCATTGGCGTGGCAGCCGGATTGTTGGGGCAAGGTCTCATCGCGTTTCTGCAGGCACCTTGGGTACTGGCGTTGTTCGCGTTGCTGATGGTGGTCCTGTCGCTGTCGATGTTCGGGATGTATGAGATCCAGTTGCCGTCGGCATTGCGAGCCCGAATCGATGATGCCGCGCGCAAGCAGAAGTCGGGGCAGTGGATCGGTGCGGCCATGATGGGTGTGCTGTCCGGGCTGATCGTGAGCCCGTGTGTGACCGCCCCGCTGGCGGCCGCGCTCGCGTTCATTGCGAAGACTGGGGATGCGGTCTTCGGAGGTGCGACGCTTTTCGCATTGTCATTGGGGATGGGGTTGCCGCTTGTGATCCTCGCCGGCGGTGGCGGTGCCTTACTGCCGCGTGCTGGGGCCTGGATGGATGGCGTGAAGCGTTTCTTTGGCTTCCTGCTGCTTGGCGTCGCCCTGTGGATTGTGCGACCGTTGCTGCCCACGCCGGTGCTGCTGCTGGGATGGGGTGTCCTGCTGCTCGTGGCGGCTACGTTCATGCGGGTCTTCGATAACCTGCCCGAAGGCGTTAGTGGTGCGCGACGTCTTCTTAAGGGCCTTGGCGTCGCCGTCGCCCTTCTGGGGGCCGTGGCCCTGGTGGGTGCCGCAGCGGGGGCACGCGATCCGCTTGCACCGCTGGCCGGGTTGACGACGGCGGCTTCCGGGAATGCCAGTGCGAGTGCCGCAGCGGCCGAGGGCGTCAAGTTCCAGCGCGTTCGCAGCGTTACGGAACTCGATCAGGTTGTGGCGACGGCAGGACGTCCGGTGATGTTCGATTTCTATGCCGACTGGTGTATCAGTTGCAAGGAGATGGAGCGTTTCGTCTTCACGGATCCAAAGGTGAAAGCGCGTCTTGATCAGATGGTGCTTGTGCAGGCGGACGTCACTGCCAACAACGCCGACGATCAGGCGCTGCTCAAGCGCTTCTCGTTGTTCGGGCCGCCGGGCATCATCTTCTTTGATGGCAGTGGCAAGGAAGTGGCTGGCACGCGCGTGATCGGTGCGCAGTCTGCAGATCAGTTCCTACGCAGCCTCGCTAAGGCATACGGTCCAGCGGTTTGAGTTGTTAAGATTCTGAGCCGCCGAGCCGCCGAGCCGCCGAGCCACTGAGTCAACGAGTCAACGAGCCGCAGGTTTCTGGAATTACCGAGCCGGCGAGTCCGTGGACCTCGACCAAAGGGTCAGTCCGCAGAGCCAGCGGATAGAAACGATGCTTGGGCCCGCGCTCAACGCAAAACGGCCAACTCGATATCGAGTTGGCCGTTTTCATTTCTGCAAGGAGGACATGGCTAGCGGACACTTCGGCAGTCAGGACCTCCCGGCTTAAGCGTATCCGCCGGCAAATCCCACCGTTCGTGTTCCGCTCCGCGCTCAGGCTTGTGCGCGGATCAGGCGTGCTGCGTCGAGTGCGAAGTACGTCAGAATGCCATCGGCACCGGCGCGCTTGAATGCAAGCAGCGATTCCATCATCACCTTGTCGTGATCAAGCCAACCGTTCTGCGCAGCGGCCTTGAGCATCGCGTACTCCCCGCTTACTTGATAGGCATACGTGGGGAAGCGGAATTCGTCCTTCACACGGCGCACGATGTCGAGATACGGCATGCCGGGCTTGACCATCACCATGTCCGCGCCTTCCTCGATGTCGAGCGCGACTTCACGCAGCGCTTCGTCCGAGTTGGCCGGGTCCATCTGGTACGTCATCTTGTTGCCCTTGCCCAGATTCGACGCCGAACCGACCGCATCGCGGAACGGGCCGTAGAAGGCCGACGCGTACTTGGCGGCGTACGCCATGATCCGCGTGTGGATATGGCCAGCAGCTTCCAGGGCTTCGCGAATGGCGCCGATGCGTCCGTCCATCATGTCGGAAGGCGCGACGATGTCCACGCCGGCCTCGGCCTGTGTGAGGGCTTGCTTCACGAGAAGGCGCGTCGTCACGTCGTTGATGACGTAACCGTTTTCGTCGAGCACGCCGTCCTGACCGTGGCTCGTGTACGGGTCAAGTGCCACATCGGTCAGCACGCCGAGATCGGGGAAGTGACGTTTGAGTTCGCGCACGGCGCGCGGGATCAGGCCATCGGGATTGGCCGCTTCGATGCCGTCGGGCGTCTTCAGCGACGCTTCGATATTCGGGAACAGCGCGATCACCGGCACGCCGAGCGTGACGCACGTATCGGCCACACGGAGCAGTTCGTCGACAGAGACGCGCTCAACGCCGGGCATCGAATCGACAGCCTCACGACGGTTTTCGCCTTCCAGCACAAACACCGGATAAATGAGGTCGTCGCAAGTCAGGTGGTTTTCACGCATCAGACGGCGTGAGAAGTCGTCGCGTCGCATGCGGCGCGGGCGAAGCAGGGGGTAGGAACTCATGCGATCGGTCCTTTGGACGGAGAGTGGTGCTTCGAAGATTCCCGCGAAATCGGTCGTGTGGACAGTCCCGAAAACGAATAGTCGTTGCGTCTGGCTCAACGATTCCCTAAGAGGGAAGGTGCGCAAAAAATGGCACTTGCCGGGAAACTTTCGAACGCATGGTATATCATACCAACCGGACGTTCGCACTGTGTGTGAGGGTCCCCCGCTTCTCCTCCCTGAGCGGGCGCCTGTCGTTCTACGATAAGGCTTATTTAAACCCGCCGTGCCTACACGGCGGTTTTTTTATGTGCGCGCGAATCGGCACGGCAATGCCGCTGCCAGCCCCGCGCTGCGGCTGATTCGATAGACCTCATCCATTCGGCTGAGGGCACGTCACGCCGTCTCTCGCGCCTGCCAATTTCACGTTGACCTCACGAAGCGCCGCGCGGCTTGCCGCGACGATTTGTCGCGCCCGCTACGCATGCCAGCCGTCTACCTTAGCAGTTTGACGGGAGGCTGTGCCCTCGCTTGAGACACGGCATCATTTCGCGGTGCCGAATGCTGACAATTGGCGAATGGGAAGCCCGCGAGCCGCCCATTCGTGAAGGATCAGGCCACGCTCACTTTTTGGCCGCGTCGCGCGCCGGAATGGCGAGCCAGTCCTCGAGCATGCGCTGTGCGGCGTCGACGCCGGTGCGCTTGAGCGACGAGAACAGTTGGGCCGTGAATTGCGGCGGCGTTGCCGGATCGTCGGACGGCAGGCCATCGGTGCGCGGCAGGGCGGCCAGGCGCTTTTGCGTATCGCGCAGCACGACCGTGGCTTCCTGACGTGTAAGCTTGTCCGCCTTGGTCAGCAGGGCATGGATGGGGCGTCCCGTCGGCATGAACCAGTCGATCAACTCGCAATCGAGATCCGTGAACGGCCGGCGCGAGTCCATCACGAGGACCAGACCGCGCAGTTGCGGACGCTGCACCAGATAGTCGCCGAGGAGCTTCTGCCAGTGGACCTTCACGCCGCCGCCGACCTCTGCGTAGCCGTAACCAGGCAAATCGACGAGATAGCCGTACAGATGCTCGAGGTGAGCGATCTCGAAGTAATTGATGTGCTGCGTACGACCCGGTGTCTTGCTCGAGAAGGCCAGCCGCTTCTGGTTGCAGAGGATGTTGAGTGCGCTGGACTTGCCCGCGTTCGAGCGTCCCGCGAAGGCGACCTCGGGCACGGCCGTGGGCGGCAGGTCGCGCAGATGATTGACGGTCGTAAAGAAGCGGGCTTGATGAAGTAGGGACATGACGGAAACCGGGGAGCGCCGCAGCCACAGGGATCGGGCCGCAACGCGGGTGCAGGGGCGCAGAGCGGTGAGTTCGATGCTCACCGGCGACAGGCCGGGGAGCCCCGTTCTGCGGCCTTCTACATGGAAATCCCCTAAAGTCGGGGAAAGACTTTATTGTACAATATGAAAGTTAACCTTGGCCTTGCCGAGGCTTGCCCGAACGTCTCGCGCGCCGTGAGGTTGGAGGAGAAACACGGCGTCGGACGGTGAGTTCGAACGACCGATTTCCCGACAAAACAGATATAAGGTGTGCGAATGAACCGAGGAGTGTGGAAGTCTCTCGCTGCAACACCGTTGGCGCTGGCATGCATGCTTCTGAGCGGCGCAGGACAAGCCGCCGAGCCTCAGGCGCCTGCCAAACCAGACCTGGCCCGGGGACAGGCCATTGCCACTCAGGTCTGCGCCGCTTGCCACGCGGCAGACGGCAATAGCACCGGCGGCGCTTATCCGAAGCTCGCTGGTCAGCACGCCGAATATCTGGACAAACAGCTCGTCGATTTCAAGGCGCAGCCCGGCAAAACTCCCGCCCGTAACAATCCCATCATGGCCGGCATGGTCGCGGCACTGACCGAACAGGACATGCGCAACGTGTCCGCCTATTTCGCCTCGCAGACCCCGAAGCCGGGCGTCGCGCGCAACAAGGACACCGTGCCGCTGGGCGAGAAGATCTACCGCGGCGGGCTGGCTGACAAGGGCGTGCCCGCTTGCGCCTCTTGCCACGGACCGACCGGTGCCGGCATGCCGTCGCAGTATCCGCGTCTGTCCGGCCAATGGGCGGAATACACCGCTGCCCAACTGGTGGCATTCCGCGACGAGACTCGCAAGAACAACGCGCCGATGCACACTGTGGCATCGCGCTTGTCGGACAAGGAAATCAAGGCAGTCGCGGATTACATCGCCGGTTTGCGCTGATCGGCAGCCCCGTCCTGACATCGTGTGAACGTCAGGGTATATTCGCTGACTTATAACGAAACCAGCAGCGGCGCCGCAGGGCGACCGGATAGATCTGGTTTAGCATACACAGGGTGGCGGGCGCGTGTCATACGCGTCCCCGCCCTTTTTTGTTGTCGGAAACAGGATGAGCATCAGTACCTCAGGAATGCAGATCAAAGGCGCGCAACGATGGGTGCGCGACGGTGTCGAGCTGGTCAGCTCGATGCGTTTTGCCATCAGCCTGCTGACCGTGCTCGCCATTGCCAGCATCGTTGGGACAGTGCTCAAGCAGGGCGACCCGTATCCCAACTACGTCAACCAGTTCGGTCCATTCTGGGCCGACGTCTTTCGCTCGCTCGGCTTGTACACCGTGTACAGCTCGTGGTGGTTCCTGCTGATCCTCTTTTTCCTGATGGCGTCGACGACGCTGTGCATCGTGCGCAACGGGCCGAAGATGATCGAGGACATTCGCAGTTGGCGCGATCACGTGCGTGAGGGCAGTCTGCGCGCCTTCGGACACAAGGCCGAGTTCACAGGGCCGACATCGCGCAGTGATCTCGTGCCGCGTCTCACGCGTTATCTCGGACACCGTGGCTACCGTTTCGTCGTGCGTGAGCGCGATGGCGCGACGCTCGTCGCAGCCAAGGCCGGTGCGATCAACAAGATCGGCTACATCTTTGCGCACAGCGCCATCGTCATCATCTGTCTTGGCGGTCTGATCGATAGCGATCTGCTGATCCGTGTCCAGATGGCGCTGTTCGGCAAGTCACCGCTGCAGGGCAATGCCGTGATCTCGCAGATTCCTGAGGCGCATCGTCTCTCGCCGAACAATCCGGCGTTCCGCGGGTATGCGTTCGTGCCGGAGGGCGGTAAATCGACCACAGCGATTCTGAATTTTCAGGATGGCTCGGTGGTGCAGGATCTGCCGTTCGCCATCGAACTGAAGAAATTCCACGTCGACTACTACTCGACGGGCATGCCGAAGCTGTTCGCGAGCGACATCGTGGTCACGGACCCCGAGACGGGCAAGACGATGGACGCCACGGTGAAGGTCAATGAACCGTTCATCTACAAGGGCGTGGCGATCTATCAATCGAGCTTCGAGGACGGTGGCAGCAAACTGAAGCTGACCGGTTATCCGATGCTCGGTGCGACGGATCGGACGTTTGCGTTCTCGGGCGACATCGGCGGCTCGACGCAACTGCGCGGCGGCGCTGCGGGCAAAGACGAATACACCGTCGAATTCAGCGACTTCCGTGCGATCAACGTTGAGAACATCAGCAATGGCGGTGGTGAGCGCGACGTGCGCGGCGTGGCTCGCAAGTCGTTGCGCGACGACCTCAGCGCGCAACTCGGCTCGGGCGCTCGCACGGATCTGAGCAAGGACCTGCGCAACGTCGGGCCGTCGGTGCAATACAAGGTGCGCGATCGCAGCGGGCAGGCGAAGGAGTATCGCAACTACATGCTGCCGATTCTGGTGGACGACGGCGAGCGTGTCTTCATGACGGGCGTGCGTGACACGCCGGACGGCCCGTTCCAGTACCTGCGCATTCCGGCTGACGCCGACGGTTCGGTCAAGCAGTGGATGCTGCTGCGTGCGGCCCTTCAGGATGACGGCGCCCGCGCCGAGGCGGCTCGCCGCTTCGCCGAGCAGTCGCTGCCGTCGCAAACCTCGTCGGCGCTTCGCGGTCAGTTGCAGGAGAGCGCCAAGCGCGAACTGGACCTGTTTGCCGGCGTGATTCCGGCAAGCAAAACCAGCCAGACGAAGGGCGGCCTGCAAGCGATTGCGGAGTTCGTGAACGAGAAGGTGCCGCAGGATCAGCAGTCCAGTGCGGCAGATATGTTCCGTCGCATTCTCGACGGCACGGTCTGGCAACTGTGGCAGGTGGCGCGTGAACAGGCCGGACAGCCCGCCATGGCGCCCTCGCCGGAGAACGAGCGCTTCGTGCACACGGCGACCAACGCGCTGTCCGACAACTTCCTGTACGACGCCCCGGTGTTCCTGCAGCTCGATTCGTTCGAGCAGATCCAGGCGAGCGTGTTCCAGCTCACGCGCTCACCGGGCAAGAAGATCGTGTATCTTGGCAGCTTGCTGCTGGTGCTCGGCATCTTCTCGATGTTCTACGTGCGCGAGCGGCGTCTGTGGATGTGGCTGAAGGACACGCCGGACGGTGGCAGTTCGGTTTTGATGGCGGTGTCGACAACGCGCCGCACACTGGATTTCGAAAAGGAATTCGCCCGTACGAAGGCGGAGATGGACGAGATCGTCACAAAACGATGAAGGTGAGACAGATGGAGTTATCGCAAAGCTATTCGGAAGTCTCCTGGCTGCGCCGCCGCAGCATCGGCGACTGGCTGTTCGCACTGGCGCTGGCGATCGGTGCGGGCTTTGCCCTCAATCGATACGGCCACTACATGGACTACTACGAGCACACGATTCTGGTGCTCGCGGTGCCCACCTTCGCGCTGCTCGGCTGGCATTGGCGGCCGGTGCGTTGGCTGATGGCTGCGATCGCTATCCTCGCGCTCTCCGGCATCGGCTTGTATCACCATGATCTGGCGCGTGCCGATCAGGCGTTCTTCCTCAAGTACTTCCTTTCGAGTCAGTCGGCCATCCTGTGGATGAGCGCGCTGTTTTTCCTGTCGACGCTCTTCTACTGGGGCGGCCTGCTTGCCCGTTCGCCGTTCGGTGCGAGCGTGGGCTCGTCGCTGTGCTGGGCGGCGGTGCTGCTTGGTTTCACCGGCATGATGGTGCGTTGGTACGAGTCGTATCTGGTGGGAGCCGACGTCGGCCACATTCCGATCTCGAACCTGTACGAAGTCTTCGTGCTCTTCTGCCTGATCACGTCGCTGTTCTACCTGTATTACGAGCGTCGCTATGAAACGCGCTCGCTCGGTCCGTTCGTGTTGCTCGTGATCAGTGCAGCGGTCGGCTTCAACCTCTGGTACAGCGTGGCGCGCGGCGCCTACGAGATCCAGCCGCTGGTGCCGGCGCTGCAAAGCTGGTGGATGAAGATCCACGTGCCGGCGAACTTCATCGGTTACGGCACGTTCGCCCTCGCGGCGATGGTCGCGGTCGCGTATCTGCTCAAGTCGAGTGAGAATAAGCGTCTCGCTGCGGCCGGCAAGCCGCTTGATACCGGTTTCTTCTCATCGCGCCTGCCGTCGCTCGAATTGCTCGACGACGTGATGTACAAGGCCATTGCCGTCGGCTTCGCCTTCTTCACGATCGCCACGATCCTCGGCGCGTTGTGGGCTGCCGACGCTTGGGGCGGTTACTGGAGCTGGGACCCGAAGGAGACGTGGGCGCTGATCGTCTGGCTGAACTACGCCGCGTGGCTGCACATGCGTCTGATGAAGGGGCTGCGAGGTGTGGTGGCGGCATGGTGGTCGCTGACCGGCCTGCTGATCACGACGTTCGCGTTCCTCGGCGTGAACATGTTCCTCTCGGGGCTGCACAGCTACGGACAGCTCTGACGCGGCTCGCTGCATCGAGTCCGTCCGGAAAGCCGCCGCACGCAGGTGCCGGCGGCTTTTTTCATCGTGCCGTATGATTTCCCGCAGCGCGATGGCGGGAACGGCGTCGCCCGGGCGTCAGTCTCAATCGGCAGCGGCATTGGCAACAGTGTCAGAACGGGCAGGTCAGGGGGTACGAATCATGAGCACGAACAAGTCGCGTCTGCGCGGAGCGGACATCCCGGCAAGCAGCATCACGCCTCGCGAGGTCATCACCGCGCGGCGGCGCTTTCTGCGCGCTTCCGGCGCCGGGTTGACGGGGCTGGGCGGCGTTGCGCTGGGTGTGCTGCCGCAACGTGCCGCGTTCGCTGCCGACAGTCCCGGTACGGGGCTCGCCAAACTGACGGCCGCGCGCAACACGCACTACGTGATTACCGACAAGCCGACCGACATCAAGGACGTCACCACTTACAACAACTTCTACGAATTCGGCACAGACAAGTCCGATCCGGCTCGTCGGGCAAGCACGCTCAAGCCGCGTCCGTGGCAGATCGCCATTGAAGGCGAAGTGAAGCAACCAAAAATCTACGACATCGACGCGTTGCTTAAGCTCGCTCCCCTTGAGGAGCGCGTCTACCGGCACCGCTGTGTCGAGGGCTGGTCAATGGTCATTCCGTGGATCGGTTACTCGCTCGTGGAACTCATCAAGCAGGTGCAGCCGACGGGCAATGCGAAGTACGTGGAATTCGTCACGCTGGCCGATCCGAAGCAGATGCCGGGGCTGTCGTATCCCGTGCTGAGTTGGCCCTATGTGGAGGGGCTGCGTATGGACGAGGCGATGCATCCGCTTTCCCTGCTGACGTTCGGCCTGTACGGCGAGGTGCTGCCGAACCAGAATGGTGCGCCGGTGCGGATGGTGTTGCCGTGGAAGTACGGGTTCAAGAGTGCCAAATCGATCGTGAAGATCCGCTTCGTCGAGAAAATGCCGTTGACGAGTTGGAATCGCGCCGCGCCGGACGAGTACGGCTTCTACTCGAACGTGAATCCCGGGGTCGATCATCCGCGCTGGAGTCAGGCGACTGAGCGACGCATTGGCGACGGCGGTATTTTCACGCCCAAGCGTAAGACGCTGATGTTCAACGGCTATGGTGAGCAGGTCGCCAGCCTGTATCAGGGCATGGATCTGCGCAAATTCTTCTGAGCTGACACTTCGTGCTCATCACGCCATTCAATTCAGGGGATGCGTCTGCAACCGGTGCAGGTCTGCGGGAAGCCGATCGCTCCGCACGTCGCTCGCAGCGTTGGCTGCCATGGGCCAAAGCGGCCGTCTTCCTGCTGGCGATGGCGCCGTTGCTGCGGCTTGTCGCCTACGGGTTGGCCGACAGGCTGGGCGCGAATCCGGTCGAGTTCATCACCCGTTCGACGGGCACCTGGACACTGGTCATGCTCTGCATCGCGCTCGCGATTACACCGGTGCGTCGTGTGTCGGGGCAGACCTGGTTGCTCCGATTTCGCCGCATGATCGGGCTATTCGCATTCTTCTACGGCGCGCTGCATTTCACGACGTATTTCTGGCTGGATCAGTGGTTCGATTGGGCGAGCATCCTGCACGACGTGTCGGGCAAGCGTCCGTTCATTACCGTGGGATTTGCGGCGTTCGTGCTGATGGTGCCGCTGGCGCTGACATCGCCGCACGCGATGATGCGACGCATGGGCGGGAAGCGCTGGCAGCGGCTGCATCGCCTGATTTACGCGATTGCCGTGCTGGCGATCCTGCACTACTGGTGGATGAAGGCGGGCAAGAACGACCTTGCCCAGCCGGCGATCTATGCGATCGTGGTGGCGAGCCTGCTGGGCGCCCGTGTGATCTGGGCGCTTCGCAGGCAGCGGGGTCAGGCGTTGTCGGGCAGCAGTCGTTCGCCAGCGAACAGCGACTCGACCGTTTCGCGCTCGCGAACGAGGTGAGCTTCGTTGCCGTCGACCATGACTTCGGCGGCGCGCGGACGCGTGTTGTAGTTGGAACTCATCGTGAAGCCGTATGCGCCTGCCGAGCGGATCGCGAGCAGATCACCCGGGGCAATCGCCAGCGCGCGATCGCGGCCGAGCCAGTCTCCGCTTTCGCACACGGGGCCGACGACGTCATAAGTCACTTCATCGGCGGCACGACGCTCGACCGGCTCGATCTCGTGATACGCCTCATACATCGCCGGACGTGCCAGATCGTTCATTGCCGCATCGACGATAGCGAAGTTCTTTGTCTCACCGTGCTTGAGAAATTCCACGCGCGTGAGCAGCACACCGGCGTTACCCACGAGTGAGCGGCCCGGCTCGAACAGCACTTGGCGATGGCCATGGCCGCGCTTGGCGATGTGATCGAGTAGCGTGGTGGCGAACGCCGTGATGTCGGGCGGCGTTTCATCCGTGTAGGTGATGCCAAGACCGCCGCCCACGTCGATGTGATGCAGCGAGATGCCCGCAGCCTCGAGCTTTTCGACGAGATCGAGGACCTTGTCGGTGGCGTCGAGATACGGCGAAATTTCCGTGATTTGCGAGCCGATGTGGCAGTCGATGCCGACGACTTCGAGATTCGGCATGGCGGCGGCTGCACGATAGGCGTCGAAGGCTTCTTCGTAAGCCACGCCGAACTTGTTGCCGCGCAGGCCCGTGGAAATGTACGGGTGCGTCTTGGCGTCGACGTTCGGGTTCACGCGCAGCGACACGCGAGCGCGTTTGCCAGCCTGTGCGGCCACCTCGTTGAGGCGGTCGAGTTCCGGACGCGATTCCACATTGAAGCAGAAGACATCCTTTTCGAGTGCGTAGCGCATCTCGTCCGCATGCTTGCCGACGCCCGAGAACACGGCGCGCTTCGGATCGCCACCTGCCGCGATGACGCGCGCGAGTTCGCCGGCTGACACGATGTCGAAACCCGCGCCGAGCTTGGCGAAGACGCCAAGCACTGCAAGGTTCGAGTTGGCCTTGGCGGCGTAGTGCACGGCGGCGTTGCGACCTTCGCAGGCTTTGGCGTAGGCCTGATAGGCGTTCGTCAGCGCCGCTTTCGAATAGACGTACAGCGGCGTGCCGAAACGTTCGGCGAGGGCAGGCAGGGCAACGTTCTCGGCATGGAGCACGTCGTCGCGGTAGGAGAAGATGGCGTCGGACATCGCAAAAACTCGGTAATCAACTAGGGCAAGCTGGCAAGGCGGAGGGCTTCCGGCTTAATCCCGCTTATTCCGGCTTCGCTGCGGGCACCGAAGCGGCCGAAGGCACGTCGACCGACGGTCCACGTTGCGGCTCCGGCACGCGCGGCGGCGGCGGCACCGGCGCGCCCGGGGGCGGCGTCGGTTTCACCGCTCGGGCAGGCATGTACAGCGGCCCGGCCTGGCCGCAGCCGGCCAACACGCTCAAAAGGGCAATCGAGGCTACAATCGCGCTGGTTCGAATAGGTGCAGTCATGGGGGTATCGCCGCGTGGTGCGGCATGCAAACGATGACGCAAACCGTGGAGTTTAGCATGACGGAAAGTGAATTCCTGGCGCTCGCCGAGGCGGTGCTGGCGCGGGTCGAGGCGGCTGTCGAAGACAGCGATGTGGATATCGATTGCGAGCGTACGGGCAACGTCCTGACGCTTGAATTCGACGACGGCAGCAAGATCATCGTCAACCTGCAAACGCCGATGAGCGAGATCTGGGTGGCTGCACGTTCTGGCGGCTTTCACTTCCGCCTCAAGGGCGACGAATGGCGTGACACGCGCGACGACTCCGAGCTGTTCGAAGCGCTGTCGCGTTTCGCATCGCAACAGGCGGGCGAGACGGTGACGTTGCAGGCTGACTGACAAAAAAATCGCGGCGCAGGCCCCCGGCATGACCGGAGGCGCTGCGCCGCGTGACAGTCCGGGATGTCGTTCCCGGACCGTTGGCTCGGATTAACCCGTCAAGGTTTGCTGTTGAACATGTCCAGAATGCGCTGACGCTCCTGACGATCCACCTGTGCCGGGGTCGGGGCAGGCGCCGGGCTCGGTTGGGCAGGCATCTGGCCGGGCATCGACCCAGTCGACGGACCGGGCGCGGCCGAACCATCCGGTGCCGTTTCGGCGCTCAGGCCGACCGTGCTCACGGCGCGTCCCGGCGGATAGTCGTCGTAGAAGTAGTCGCCATTCGCCTGAATGATTCCTTGCGGTACCGCGCGCGTCGATTCCGGCACACCGCGCAAGGCCTTCGACATGTAGTCGACCCAGATCGGCAACGCCAGGCCACCCCCCGTTTCGCGATCCCCCAGATTGCGCGGCTGATCGAAGCCGATCCACGCCACTCCCACCAACTGTGATTGATAGCCAGCGAACCAGGCGTCGTGCGAATCGTTCGTCGTTCCCGTCTTGCCCGCCAGATCGCTGCGCTTGAGTACGTTGGTCTTGGCCGCGGTGCCGCGTGTCGCTACGTCGTGCAACATCGAATTCATGATGAATGCGTTACGTGCCGGAATGGCCCGGATCGTCTCGTCGCCCGCCGTGGCGGGTTTTTCCTCCATGATGACGTTGCCCTTCGAGTCCGTAATGCGCGCCACGATGAATGGATTCACACGGAAGCCACCGTTGGCGAACACGGCGTAACCGCTCGCCATTTGTAGCGGCGTGACCATCCCCGCGCCCAGCGCCATCGGCAGATAGGCCGGATGCTTGTCCGGCTCGAAGCCGAATCGGCCAATGAACTTCTGCGCATAAGCCGGCGTGATGCTTTGCAGGATACGAATCGACACGAGGTTACGTGAGCGCATCAGGGCGACGCGCATCGGCATCGGTCCTTCGAAACCACCGCCGTAGTTCTTCGGTTCCCACGGCTGGCCACCTGTCTGCGCGGCGGTGAAATACAGCGGCCCGTCGTTGATGATCGTGGCCGGTGCGAAGCCCTTTTCGAGGGCTGCCGAGTAGATGAACGGCTTGAAGCTCGAGCCCGGCTGACGCCATGCCTGCGTGACGTGGTTGAACTTGTTCCGGTTGAAGTCGAAGCCGCCGACCAGCGAGCGAATGGCGCCGTTCTGCGGGTCGAGCGATACGAACGCCGCTTCGATATCCGGCATCTGCACGATGCGCCAGTTTTCCTTCGCGTCCTTTGTCACACGAATCACCGAGCCCCGGCGAATCTTCTGTTTCGGCTGGGCTTTCGCGTTCAACCCGGCGGCGGCAAAGCGCAGGCCGTCGCCGGTTACGGTGACGTCGTCACCGTTCAGGAGCACCGCCTTGACCTGCTGAGGCGAGGCGGAAAGCACCACGGCGGCAACCATATCGCCGCTGTCCGGGTGTTCGACCAGCGTGTCGTCGATCAACTGTTCGCGATCGTCCTGATCGTCCGGCAGATCGATATTGGCTTCCGGGCCGCGATAGCCGTGACGCAACTCGTACGCCATGACCCCTGCGCGCAACGCCTCGTAGGCCGCTTCCTGATCGGCCGAATTGATCGTCGTGTAGACGTTGAAGCCGCGAGTGTAAATCTCATCCTTGAACTGCGAGTAGAGCAGTTGGCGCACCATTTCTGCCACATATCCGGCATGCACGCTGAACTCGCTGCCCAGCCCACGCACCACCAGCTCCTGCGAGATGGCTTGATCGTACTCGGCCTTCGCGATGTACCCGAGGTCGTACATCCGCTTCAGGATGTACTCCTGACGCACGCGAGCCCGCTTGTAATTCACGATCGGGTTATACGCTGACGGCGCCTTCGGCAGTCCGGCGAGCATGGCGGCTTCGGCGAGCGTGATGTCCTTCAGATCCTTGCCGAAGTAGACGCGTGCCGCACTGGCGAACCCGTAGGCACGTTCCCCGAGATAGATCTGATTCATGTACAGCTCAAGAATCTGATCCTTCGTCAGGCGCGATTCGATCTTGTAGGCGAGCAGCGCCTCGTAAATCTTGCGCGTATAGGTCTTTTCGCTGGACAGGAAGAAGTTGCGTGCGACCTGCATCGTGATCGTGCTGGCGCCCTGCGACGACCCGCCGCGTGCAAAGTTCGCGACGCCCGCGCGGAAGATGCCGATGAAGTCGACCCCGCCATGCTGATAGAAGCGGTCGTCTTCAATCGCGATCACGGCCTTCTTCATGACGTCGGGAATATCTGCGAAGCGCACCAGATTCCGGCGCTCCTCACCGAATTCACCAATCTGGATTTCGTCGGCGGTGTAGATACGCAGCGGGATCTTGGGCCGGTAGTCGACGATCGTGTCGAGCGAGGGCAACTGCGGCGTCATCACCACCAGGATGTACCCCGCGAGCAACGCGCCACATACGACCATCGCGGCGATCAGGCCGGCGAACCAAAGCACGATGCGCAGCCAGATGGAGCGGCGTGGTTTGGGCGGGCGCTTGTCGCGGGGTGTCTCGGTTTGGGGTGTGCTTGCCATGGGGGAACCGGAAAAATCGATGGGCCGATTATAACGAACGACCCGCAACCTCCCCTCGCAGCCCCCCGAAATCGGAGTTCCGGCCTATGGGGTATAGGACTCGGACGATGAAAAAGCGGCACGCATTCCTAAAGCGCGCCCCACCGTCCCGGCAAGCCCAAGGATTCGGATTGATCCGATTGGGCTACCGCGTTGTGCTGGATAGCATCGATCCCATCGACAAGGTGAGAGACGGGAGGACGTCATGATCGAAGCGGTCCTGCGCAGTGTGCGCCACGTGGGCAGCCAACTGGCAGCGGCGCTGCCGCGCGCCGGGGGCGGTGGTTGCGGTATTCATTTTGACGCTGGTGGCGTGCATTTCGTTCGCCTGGCACGGGTGGCAGGGCTCGCACGATTGCGTCTGGCCGGCTACGGGTCGGCTGTGCTTGAAGACGACATGCTGCGCGGCGCGTTGATCGCCAAGCCGGAGGCGGCGGCGCGTCGCCTGGATGAACTATTGGAGCGGATCGGTCTCAACGCTCAGGATTTGCGCGACGACACCATCGTGCTGGCACTTCCGGCGCATGGGCTCAAAACACAGGTTGTCGATTATCCGGCCGACCTCCCGCCGCGCGCGCTGCTGGCCTGGTGCGAGCGGCGAGCCGCTCTGTTGCTGCCCGGGAATGGCGCTCCCGATTTGCGCAATCGCGTGGGGGTGACGTGGGCGGACCCGGGCAATCACCGGTTGCGGTTGTATGCCTGCGAGGCCGATTTGGTGGATGACCGCGTCGCGGTACTCGAGATGTCGGGGCTTCGGGTTCATGCGATCGATGCGGCGCACGAGGCCGGGCGGCGAGCCTTCCGATGGGCGTGGCCGAACGATGGCGATCTGCAGGTGCCTGAGCGAGCCGGCACGCCCATGGCGCTTCTGCAGGTGGATGCTCACGATCTGGATCTGTCGGTTTTCGACTCAGACACCTGCGTGGCCGACGCGCGCGAGCGTTTTGACGGTGTCGGCGGTCATCCCGAGGCGCTGGCAAGCGTGGTGCGAGAGTTGGCGGGCAAGCTGCCGGTCGGTCCGAGCGTCATCTATGTAGCGGCACAAGGGGCGAGTCCCGGCGGACTGGTGGCGATCTGCGACGCCGTGAGCGGCGCTTGTGGCATGCCCGTGCGGCCCTTCGATCCGCTGCGGCGATTCGAGACACCGGGGCTTGCGGGACCTCGGCGTCAGACGTTCGCACAGCGCACGTCGCTTGCCGTGCCTTGCGGACTGGCGCTGCGCGCGATGTCCATGCAGGGGGTGGCATGCGAATGACCATGACATTTCCGCCGCTCGATTTCCTTCCCACGGTCGCGCAACGGCGCCAACGTGAATTTCGACGGCAATGGCGCATGTGGGCCTGCGTGGCGGCACTGGGTGCGCTGGCATCGCTCGCGCCGATTGCCCGGGACATTCACCTGCGTCGGGAGGCATTGGCGCAATTAATGGTGTCACGTGCAGCGAGCGACAAGTTGCGCGGAACGCTGGCGGCGTTCGACATCACGGAGCGCAAGCTTGCGGCGATGGGCGCCCATCGCCGGGCAGCCGTCGCGTTGGTCGAGAGTCGCCAACCGGTCGCCAGCCGATTGCTGGACATCATGCGTGGCTGTGCCGATGGCGTGCGATTGACGTCAGTGAAGTCGGGCGAGGATCAACTGCGCATCGAGGGTTATGCGACGACGCAGTCGCGAGTGCGGGAGACGCAGAAGCGATTGCGAGCGCTGCCGTGGGTGCGCAAGGTCGCGGAAGTCGAATCGAGTGTCGTGCCGGAGAGCGTGAGGCGTCAGTGGGTAAGCGCCGCGTCGCAGGCATTGGTGCCGAACATCCGTCGTTTCACGTTGCGTATCGATCTCAAGCCCGTTCCCAAAGTCATCGCACTCGGGGCCAATGCCGATATCGACGGCGTGTCGACAGAGGAGGTGCCCGATGTACGGTGAGCAACCTCCGCCGGACGATGTCCGCGACATGTTTCGTGACGCGGCGGCACGTTGGCGTGCGCGATGGACGGCGTGGACATCAATTTCGCCGTCCGAGTGGGCGTGGCCGGTGCGATGGGCGCTGACATCGCTTGTGTGGCTGATGGGACTTGCGGTGGCGTGGTCGGTCTGGTGGTTGGTGGGCTTGCCGGTGAGGGCGACGTTGCAGAAGGATCTTGGTGTCGAGCAGCAGACGTTAGACCGTGCCAACGACGCTGCACGGCGATTGCCGATCCTCATGTCAACGCTTCACGACGCAGAGGCCGAGTCGATGGCCTGGCGGCGCTTGCTGCCGCTTGCCGCACAAGGCGACGAGGGTGCCGCGGGTGCCACGGGTGACGCGCCGGTAGCGGGTCGGCCCGAGAGTTCCGAGCCAGCCGCGGGCGATGACGCGCATTCGGCTTGGCGGGCGGATCTCGAACAGCTGTCGGCTCGCGTGGGCCTGACGCTGGAGACGGCGCGCTCGGGGCCGTCCGCGTCAGCTTCGGCGGAAGGTATCGAGGTAGAACGTGCGGAAATACGCCTCCGGGGGACGGTCGCGAATTTGCTCGGTTGGCTTGCCGAGATCGACAGCGTGCCGCGTCATCTGGCGATCGAGCATCTGTCGCTGCAGGGGACTGGGCCAGGGGCGACAGAGGCTGGGGACGGCGACGCAGTGCTTACCGTCACTGTCGCTTCCTATCTCTGGAGACCTCCCGCAGACGTCCCTGCTGCGACGGCCACGACCGCTTTGCCAGCGTTACCCACGCTTGCGGCGCGTTGGCAGATGCCCAACGACACGATTGATGTATTTCGCACGCCGCTCACGCGTCGCTCAGCGCAGGACGCTGTGACGATGACGCCGTCCGGGACGCAGGCAGAGGTCGACGACGCGGCGCCTGTCGGATCGATGCGTGTCGGGACGCGTCAAGTCACGTTGCGCCGTACGTCAACGGCCGGATTGGCGGCGACTTGGAGCGAAGAGCCGCCGCAGCGAGGGAAGGTTGCAGGAGTCGCCGAGGCGTCGGCTGTCGATGTGACGCTCCACGGGGTCGAGGTGGTCGATGCACTGCGGGCCTTTGCGCGACTCACCGGGCGGAGTGTGGTGATCGGCGAGCGCGTTGCCGGGCGTCTCGACATGGAGGTGCAAGGCGTGTCGGCAGCCACGGCGTTCGACGTCATGATCCGCAGCGCGGGCCTTGGCGTCCAACCCTTGAACGGTGTCGACTGGATTGCGCCGCGCGCCGACCTGTTGGCCGATGAGCAGACGCAATTGGAAGCTGCGGCAAAGCGCGAGGCGTTGTTGCCGCTGGCCAGCCGCCGTTTCACGCTGAACTATCCCCGGGCCTTGGCGTTACGGGAAATCATCATGGGAGAGAAGGACAGCAAGGGGCAGAGACTCTTGTCGTCGCGAGGCAGTTTGATCGCTGATCCACGCACGAACCAGTTGTTTGTGACCGACTTGCCGGAAAAGCTGGACGCGCTGGCGTCGTTCATTGCGCGGATCGACGTGCCCGTCCGGCAAGTGTTGATCGAAGCGCGAATCGTCGAAGCCGATGACCGATTTAGTGAATCGCTCGGCGTCCGGTTGGCGGGATACAACGGTCGTGGCGAAGGCGGGCAGAAGAGCGTCGGCCGACATGCGACGGAAAATTCGTCCGGTACGGGCGACGCGAGTCCGGGGGAGGCAAAACCACCGGGCAACGCCCTCGACGTCGGCCTGTCTGCGGCGGCGCTAGCCGGTGTGACGCCACCGAGTCTGGCGATCACGCTGTTCGGCCGCTCGGCGACGCGCTTCCTGCAGTTGGAGCTGTCGGCGCTGGAGACTACCGGGCGCGGACGCGTCGTCTCGCGGCCCAGGGTGGTCACGGCGGACAAGATTCAGGCCGTCATTGAGCAGGGCACGGAATTGCCCTATCAGACCCGGAGCGGGCGCCGTAGTGCGACCTCTGTCCAATTTCGCAAGGCCACGCTGAGGCTCGAAGTGACGCCGCTGATCACCCCGGACGGTCAGGTGATACTGGATGTCGACGTGCGTAAGGACAGTGTCGGGCAGTCCGTGGCTGACGGATTTGCCGTGGACACCCGCCACGTCAAGACGCAGGTGCAGGTCGAGAACGGCGGGACCGTCGCCATCGGCGGGATTTACCAGGAAGAGCGACGCGACAGTCGGGCCAGCGTGCCATGGCTGGGTGACGTGCCCTTGCTGGGCGCGCTGTTCAGGAATCGCGCCAACGACGACCGTCGTACCGAACTACTGGTGTTCATCACGCCCAGCGTGGTGCCGGAGGGCCGGGAAGCCCTTCCCGAACCGGTGCTGAAAGACCTGCCGTCAGGCCATCCCCGGCTTACCGGGATGTTTTCCGAGGCGACGCGTTCCGCACGCCCGACGCAGATCCCGGTATCATCAGGGATTGGAACCCAAATATCAGCGATTTATGCTGGAAAACGTAATACTTGTCGGACTGATGGGGGCGGGCAAGACCACGGTTGGACGCGCAGTGGCACGACGACTCGGGCGGCAGTTCTATGACTCCGACCACGAGATCGAGGCGCGCACAGGCGTGCGCATCCCGGTTATCTTCGAACACGAAGGCGAGGACGGCTTCCGTCAGCGCGAAGCCCAGACCATCGACGAACTCACTCAGCGTAGCGGCATCGTACTCGCCACCGGCGGGGGCGCGGTGCTGCGTGCGGAGAATCGCGAGAACATCAAGTCGCGAGGCACCGTGGTGTATCTGCGGGCCACTCCGCACGACCTATGGCTGCGCACGCGTCGTGACAAGAACCGGCCGCTGCTGCAGACCGCAGATCCGCGCGCGCGTCTCGAACAATTGTTTCGGGAGCGCGACGCGCTCTACCGCGAGTGCGCCACCTTCGTCATTGAAACCGGGCGGCCGAGCGTCAATGCGCTCGTCAACATGGTGCTGATGCAACTGGAGATGGCGGGGATCGTACCCGGCAGCGCTGGTGTGTTGCATGATGTGGGCGACACGGCCGAAGGTGGGCAAGCTGCGGCACCTGACGTGCCGCACGGCCTTGCTCACGACACCGGGCACGACACCGGGCACGACGCGGACAACCCGCACGGTATGACGCAGGACACTCCGCACGACGATGCAGGGCAGGCGGACGGGGCGGACGGTATCGACGGGGGCCCAACGCTAGCCGGTCGCGATGACGCCGGGCAGACAATGCCTGTGGTGCCCGCACCTGATACCTTTTCTCGCTGATTTCGCTGATTCGCCGATATCGCTGAACATGACAACAAGCGGCATGATTACCCTCAAACTCGATCTTGGCGAGCGCGCCTACCCCATTCATATCGGCACCGATCTGCTCACGCAGGACGCCCTGTTTGCGCCGCACGTGCGCGGCACGCACGCTGTGATCGTGACGAATACGACCGTCGCTCCGCTTTACGCGGAACGCGTCGCGGCAACACTGCAACGACTCGGCAAACGTGTGGTGACCGCAGTGCTGCCCGATGGTGAAGTGCACAAGAACTGGCAAACGCTCAATCTGATTTTTGACGAGTTGCTGGGCGCGCGGGCTGACCGCAAGGCTACGCTGATCGCGCTGGGCGGTGGTGTTGTCGGCGACATGACCGGTTTTGCCGCCGCCTGCTACATGCGCGGTGTTCCTTTCGTACAAGTGCCGACGACGCTGCTCTCGCAGGTGGATTCGTCGGTCGGCGGCAAGACGGGCATCAACCACCCGCTCGGCAAAAACATGATCGGCGCCTTTTGGCAGCCGAGCGCCGTGCTTGCCGACATCGGCACGCTGTCCACACTGCCTGAGCGTGAATTGGCCGCCGGGCTGGCGGAAGTCATCAAGCACGGCGTGATTGCCGATGAAAAGTACTTCGACTGGATCGAAGCGAATATCGAGTCGTTGAACGCCCGCGATACCGCGACGCTTTCTTACGCGGTGCAACGTTCGTGCGAGATCAAGGCGCAAGTCGTCGCCAGCGACGAACGCGAACAAGGCCTGCGCGCCACGCTGAATTTTGGTCACACCTTCGGTCATGCCATCGAAGCCGGACTCGGCTACGGTGAATGGTTGCACGGCGAGGCCGTGGGATGCGGCATGGTGATGGCGGCGGATTTATCGGCACGATTGGGTTTCATCGACGAAGCGCTCGTGCCGCGAATCAAGGCGCTGGTCACGGCGGCCAAGTTGCCGGTGACGGGGCCGGATCTCGGCGAAGATCGCTATATCGATCTGATGCGTGTCGACAAGAAGGCCGAAGGCGGGGACATCCGCTTCGTGCTGCTCAACCGGTTGGGTCAGGCGTTCATGACGAGCGTTCCCGACGCCGAACTTCGCGCGACTTTGCGCGCCAACATCTGAGAACGGAGGGCTGGCGATGATCGATCACGAAGCGTCGCTTGCCCCTTACGCGGCGCGCTCAAGCGCGTCACGCGGGCGGCGGTTTGTGGAGCCGGCGCCTGCGACGCGCACGGAATTTCAGCGCGACCGCGATCGCATCATTCATTCGACAGCATTTCGCCGGCTCGAATACAAGACGCAAGTCTTCGTGAATCACGAGGGCGATCTGTTCCGCACACGTCTGACGCATAGCCTGGAAGTCGCACAGATCGGTCGGTCGATTGCGCGAAATCTACGTGTGAACGAAGACCTCGTCGAGGCGATTGCGCTGGCACATGACCTGGGGCACACGCCCTTCGGTCATGCCGGACAAGACGCGCTCAACGCCTGCATGCAGGACTACGGCGGGTTTGAGCACAACCTGCAGAGCCTGATCGTTGTCGACGAACTCGAGGAGCACTACGGCGGCTTCAACGGTCTGAATCTTTGCTTCGAGACCCGTGAAGGTATTCTCAAGCACTGTTCTCGCGCGAATGCGAGAGGGCTGGGAGAGCTTGGCGAGCGATTCCTCAAGGGACGGCAGCCCGGCATCGAAGCGCAGATCGCCAATCTCGCCGACGAAATCGCTTATAACAATCACGATATCGACGATGGCGTGCGCTCAGGTCTGCTGGCGCTCGACCAACTTGACGACGTGCCGCTCTGGAAGCGCTATTGCGCTGAAGCACGGCAGGCATGGCCGGAGATTGCCGGCCGGCGACTGGTGCATGAAACGACGCGACGGATCATCAATGCGCTGATCGTCGACCTGATCTCGACCACACGTCAACGCATTGCAGACGCTTCGCCATCCTCCATGGACGACGTGCGCGGTACGGGTCCGCTGGTGGCTTTCAGCAGCGAGATGCGGGAACAGGCAGGACAACTCAAGCGGTTCCTGTTCGACAACCTCTATCGGCACTACCTCGTCATGCGCATGTCCGCGAAGGCGCAGCGGATCATTCAGGAGCTGTTCGACGCGTTCCTCGCCGATCCCCGGTTGCTTCCGCCGGACTATCACACAGAAAACGTCGAGGATCAGCCTCGCTGGATTGCGCACTACGTGGCCGGCATGACCGATCGCTACGCCATCAAGGAATACCGCAGGCTTTTCACGATCGAGCCGACGCTTTGATGCCTCGCCAGACTGCGCCGTAATGGCGAAGGGATGCGAAGTGATGGCAAGAGGACGATAAGTGGATAAAGCAAAACAGCCGGCATTTGCCGGCTGTTTTCATTTCGACCGTGACGACGATGATGACTCGGATTCGCCATTCGTCAGTCAGGACTCTGGACGCGCGCAATGGCGCGCCGGGGAGGAGGAGTTAGCTGCGTCCTGCGATGAAGCCGAGCACCAGTGCCACGGCAGCTACGGTACCGACGGTTTGCCACGGGCGCTCGTGCACGTAGCCATCAGTTTCTTCCCAGACTTCGTTGGCGCGGGCGCGTAGATTGGCGCGAGCGTCGCCAAAGTCGCTGCGGGCCTGACGCAGCTTGTCACCGATCTCGGTGCGCAGTGCTTCGACGTCCGAGGCCGATTTCGCGTTGGAGAGGGCGTGGTCCAGATCGTCGAGCAGATCGCGTACACGCGACGAAACGTCACCGCTCGCCAGGCGTGCTGCACGTGCCGTACGTCGGCCAGCATAGCGTGCGTCTTCCAGACCGCTGTTGAGTGCCGTTTCCGCTTTCGAGGCAATTCCCATTTTCAGACTCCCAAATGATGGTATTGAAATGCGGCGCTCGGTGAACCCGAGGGGAAACCGACGCCGGTGGAACCCTGAGGCGAACGGCCATTATGGCGCGGCAGTTCGCGTGCGTACACCTTCAAAGACAGCCAGAGAAATGGGAAAGTTGCAGCGCGTTCGCTGAAGATCGTGTGAGAAGGCGCCTACGTGCCGCCAGAAACGCGAAAACGCCGCACGAGGCGGCGTTTTCGGAACCACTTGGTGCGCCTTTCGGCGCGTCGAGGCGGCATGGCAGCAGCCTGGACGCGGCTTAGAAGCGATAACCCAACGACAGGAACGTCACGACCGGGTTCAGCTTGACCTTGGCTTCGCTGGTCGTCGTGATCGGACCACGAGTCGTCGTCAGCTTGGCCGTGGTGCTGACCGGGATGTACGACACGGAGAAAGCCAGCGTCCAGTGCTTGTCCATGTTGTAGTTGATACCGGCGTTGAAGACCGGTGCCCACGAGTTGGTCAGTTGCGCCGTCGTGTTGCCGCCGGGGCCACCCGTGAGCGAATTGCTTGCCAGCGACTGGAAGCCAGGTGTGAGTTCGATGTTCGAGTAGAAGAAATAGCTCGCACCGATACCCACGAACGGACGCCACGTGTCGTTCGCCTGACCGAAGTAATACTTCAGCAACAGCGCAGGGCTCCACTGCTTGGCCGAGGCGAGCGAACCCCCGCCCGGCAGCGCGAGGTTACCCTGGCCGTACAGGCGGAACTTCGGCGGGACGCCCATCACGGCTTCCACGGCGATGTTGTCAGTGAAGAAGTGGGCAAACGTGAGGCCCAGAGTGTCGGCGTCGTCCACTTGTGCGCCGGTGTTACCCAGACGGCTGTTCACCAGATTGGCGAGGCCAGGCACGTTCGAGCCCGTGACATGCAGCGGATCACTCGACACCTGGGGTGAGAGGTGGAACCAGCCAAGATTGACAACGTTATCGCCCGCCTGTTGTGCGAAGGCGGCCCCCGATGCCGTCAGCATGGCTGCGGCAGCAATCGTCAGATGCTTCAACTTCATCGATTCGTCTCCTGCTCAAGATTCTTTATTGTCGAGAATTCCGTTAATTGAAATTCACGGCCAATTATGCCGACCGTGCAAAGCACCGGATAGCGAGAGTCTGGAGGTCGCGCTCTAAAGGTGTTGTTTCCACGCATCGACTCATGGAATGTCCTAAGGAAAAAGCGCTGGACGAAAGAAAAGCGTGCCCTTATACGTCAGGCACGCTTTTAGGAAATCACTGCGGAGTCCGATATGCTGGACGCATTATGCGTCCCGCACACTGAGTTTAGAACTTGTAGCCGACCGATACGAAGGTCACAATCGGATTCAGCTTGATTTCGGCGTCGGAGGAAGAGAGCACCGTTCCGTCCTGCGCCTTGATCTTGATGTTCGCGGTGGTCTTGAGCGGGATGTAGGAGACAGAGGCGCTTGCGACCCAGTGCTTGTCGAAGGCATAAGAAAGTCCGGCATTGAAAACCGGTTGCCACGACGCCGACGATTTCGCTTCCACGGTCGTGGGTCCGTTATGTCCGGAAGTAAAAGCGAGCACGCTACCGAAATTCTGATTGAGTGCCGATTCGAAACTCGGATTGAGACTCACGTTAGTAAAGAACGTATAGCTCACGCCGACGCCAAGAAAAGGGCGCCAGGCCGAATTGGCTTGTCCGAAGTAGTACTGCAGCACGAGCGCCGGACTCCATTGGCGAACGCTTTGCACGATCGGGTTGTTTTGCGCCGCGCCGAGGTCGATACTCGTGAGCGCTCCGGCCAATCCGGGAGGGGCGATCACGCCCTGACCCGTGAGTTTGAATTTGGCGGGAACGCCGGCCACCGTCTGCAAGGCAATGTTGTCGGAGAAGAAGTGCGTAATGACGAGCCCGAGCGTATCGGCGTTGCTGACCTTCGCGCCGCTGCCGGGAGAAGTGAAGTTCGACGGCACCAGGGTGGGGGTGAGGCCGTCCTGAGTGACGCCGGTGGTCATCGGCTTGCTGGAGTCTTGCGGGGCGATGTGAAACCACCCGAGGTTGACGACGTTGTCGCCGGCTTGTTGTGAATTGGCGTTGGTGGACGCCAGGGAAATGCCGAGTCCGAGCGCGCATAAGCACGCCGCGGACCGATAGGTCCGAGTTGTCATTTGTCTATCCTCCCAAGATTATTTCTTTATTTTTCGGTGCATTATGCGCTTGGGATTTCACGGCGCAATCGCCGTATCTAGAGCTTTTGTACGAATCAACGGGGTTTAGCTAGATATCAGTATTTAAAGAGGTTTTTCTAAATAAACCCTCTCGCAAATCGTGATGTCGAGCTTTAAAGCATTACATTTGAATAAGCATGGCCCGATTACCGAGACTTTTCATTCCGCGCCAACCGCAGCACGTCATTCTGCGCGGCAATAACCGGCAGGCAATCTTCGTGGATGACGAAGACCGGCGTGTATTTCACGACCGGCTGCGCGATGCTGCGCGCGCCAACGGACTGGCGATTCATGCCTGGTGCATGATGCCGAACCATCTGCATCTGGTCGTCACGCCATCTGATGAGCGCAGCCTGCCGGCAACGTTGCAGGCGGTCGGACGCTATTACGTGTTGTATTTCAATCGTCGCCACCAGCGCACCGGCACCCTATGGGAGGGCCGGTACCGCGCCACGGTGATCGAGGCGGAGCACTATCTGCTGCTCGCCAGTCGTTACGTCGAACTCAATCCGGTGCGCGCAGGCTTGGCCGAGACGCCGGGTCACTATGTGTGGTCGAGCTACAACCATCATGTGGGCCTCACGGTCGACAGTCTGGTGACGGATCATGCGCTGTATTGGGCTCTCGGCAATACGCCGTTCGAACGGCAGCGAGCCTACGCGGAAGGGTTTTCGATTCCGCTGCCAGCACACGAAGTCGACGCATTGCGTACAGCAACACAGAAGGGATGGTTGCTTGGCGGCCCCGAGTATCAGGCGCGCATGTCGCTGGCCGCGAATCGCCGAGTGAGTCCACTGACGCGTGGTCGTCCGCGAAAAGTGGCATCCGAGACCCTCTGATAGACCTCCCGGCAGGCCGGTTCCGGCCTGCCGTTCATCCTCCAAGCAATTGAAATCATGGATTTTTTCGGTAACTCACTCTCGCTCAAAATCAATCTGACCCCAATAAAAGGAAGCCTTCTTTTGGTGCGGTTTTTAATTAGAATCTGACCCCATTAAAATATTTTGTCATTGTGAATTTCATGGCGTATATTCCAACTTCGGCCGATTGGTGCGATGCGCAAAAGCGTGCGCGCTGAGTCGGTTCCTGTGGCAACGCCCGAGAACGATCTTCGACGTGCGCAAATCCGCAGCGCTGGCCCGCCCGGCCAACCCCACTTAACCCGGTCGACCGCGACGAGCATGCGCGCGGCGACCTCGCCAAGAGACGGTGTAACTCGTGGAAAAGAAACAACAACCGATTGCGACGGCAGCAGCGCTGCCGGGTGAGGCGTACTTGGCGCCGGACGCACAGGGCATGTATGACCCGGCCAATGAACACGATGCCTGCGGCGTCGGCTTCGTCGCTCATATCAAGGGCGTGAAAAGCCACGCCATCGTCGAGCAGGGCCTGAAGATTCTTGAAAACCTCGATCACCGGGGCGCCGTGGGCGCCGACGCGTTGATGGGGGACGGCGCCGGTATCCTGTTGCAGATTCCCGACCAGTTCTACCGTGAAGAGATGGCCAAGCAGGGCGTGACCCTGCCGCCGGCCGGTGAATATGGTGTCGGCATGATCTTCCTGCCGAAGGAGCACGCGTCGCGTCTGGCCTGCGAACAGGAACTCGAGCGCACGGTGAAGGCCGAGGGACAGGTCGTATTGGGCTGGCGTGATGTCGCGATCGATCGCGACATGCCGATGTCGCCCAACGTGAAGGCCACCGAGCCGGTGATCCGCCAGATCTTCATCGGTCGCGGTCAGGACATCATGGTGACGGACGCCCTCGAGCGTAAGCTGTACGTCATTCGCAAGACGGCGAGCCACCGCATTCAGGCGCTCAAGCTCAAGCACGGCAAGGAATACTTCGTGCCGTCGATGTCGGCGCGCACGATCGTCTACAAGGGCCTGCTGCTGTGCGACCAGGTTGGCCGCTACTACCGCGACCTGGCCGATCCGCGCACGGTCTCGGCACTCGCCCTCGTTCACCAACGCTTCTCGACGAACACGTTCCCCGCATGGGAACTGGCGCACCCGTATCGCATGGTGGCGCATAACGGTGAAATCAACACCGTGAAGGGCAACGTGAACTGGATCAACGCTCGCACGGGCGCGATCTCGTCGGCGGTGCTCGGCAACGATCTGCAAAAGCTGTGGCCGCTGATCTATCCGGGCCAGTCGGACACCGCATCGTTCGACAACTGCCTCGAAATGCTCACGATGGCCGGCTACCCGCTCGCCCACGCCGTGATGATGATGATCCCGGAAGCCTGGGAGCAGCACACGCTGATGGACGAGAACCGCCGCGCGTTCTACGAATACCACGCCGCGATGATGGAGCCGTGGGACGGCCCCGCTGCCATCGCGTTCACCGACGGTCGTCAGATCGGCGCCACGCTCGACCGTAACGGCCTGCGTCCGGCGCGCTTCGTGATTACCGACGACGACATGGTCATCCTGGCGTCGGAGTCGGGCGTGCTGCCGATTCCCGAGTCGAAGATCGTCAAGAAGTGGCGCCTGCAGCCGGGCAAGATGTTCCTGATCGACATGGAACAAGGCCGCATCATCGATGACAAGGAACTCAAGGACAACCTCGCCAACGCGAAGCCTTACAAGAGCTGGATCGACGCCGTGCGCATCAAGCTCGACGAGATCGAGCCGAAGGTCGAAGAGGCGGGCGTGCATCACGACACCGCCACGCCGCTGCTCGACTTGCAACAGGCGTTCGGCTACACGCAGGAAGAACTGAAGCTGTTGATGACGCCGATGGCGATCAACGGTGAAGAAGCCGTGGGCTCGATGGGCAACGACAGCCCGCTCGCGGTCATGAGCAACAAGAACAAGACGCTCTATCACTACTTCCGCCAGCTCTTTGCACAGGTGACGAACCCGCCGATCGACCCGATCCGCGAGAACATGGTGATGTCGCTGGTGTCGTTCATCGGCCCGAAGCCGAACCTGCTCGACACGAACAACATCAACCCGCCGATGCGTCTCGAAGTGTCGCAGCCGGTGCTGGACTTCAAGGAAATCTCGAAGATCCGCCACATCGACAAGTACACCGGCGGCAAATTCCGCTCGTACGAGTTGAACATCTGCTATCCGGTCGCATGGGGCAAGGAAGGGATCGAAGCTCGCCTCGCGTCGCTTTGCGCTGAAGCCATCGACGCCGTGAAGTCGGGCTACAACATTCTGATCGTCTCGGACCGTCTGACGAACCGCGAACAGGTCGCGATTCCCGCACTGCTCGCCACGTCCGCCGTGCACCAGCATCTGGTGGCACAGGGGCTGCGCACGAGCACGGGGTTGGTGGTCGAAACCGGTTCGGCGCGTGAAGTGCACCACTTCGCACTGCTCGCAGGCTACGGCGCGGAAGCCGTGCACCCGTACCTCGCGATGGAAACGCTCGCCCAGATCGCTCGCAAGCAGGGCGGCGACCTGACGCCCGAGAAGGCGATCAAGCACTTCGTCAAGGCAGTCGGCAAGGGCCTGCACAAGGTCATGTCGAAGATGGGCATCTCGACGTACATGTCGTACACGGGCGCGCAGATCTTCGAAGCCATCGGCCTGTCGCAGGAACTGGTCAGAAAGTACTTCCAGGGCACGGCCTCCAACGTTGGCGGGATCGGTATCTTTGAAGTGGCCGAGGAAGCTGTGCGTCTGCATCGTGACGCTTTCGGCGATAACCCGGTGCTGGCGAACATGCTCGACGCTGGCGGCGAATACGCATTCCGCATTCGCGGTGAAGACCACATGTGGTCGCCCGATGCCATCGCCAAGCTCCAGCACTCGACCCGTTCGAACTCGTACCAGACGTACAAGGAATACGCGAACCTCATCAACGATCAGGGCAAGCGTCACATGACGCTGCGCGGTCTGTTCGAATTCCGCGTCGATCCGCAGCGTGCCATTCCGCTCGATCAGGTGGAGTCGGCCAAGGACATCGTGAAGCGTTTCGCCACGGGCGCCATGTCGCTCGGTTCGATCTCGACCGAGGCACACGCCACGCTGGCTGTTGCGATGAACCGTATCGGCGGCAAGTCGAACACGGGTGAGGGCGGCGAAGATCCGCGCCGTTATCGCAACGAACTGAAGGGCATTCCGATCAAGAAGGGCGAATCGCTTGCCTCGATCGTCGGTCGCGACGTCATCGAGACCGATATCGAATTGCAGGATGGCGACTCGTTGCGCTCGCGCATCAAGCAGGTCGCGTCGGGCCGCTTTGGCGTGACGGCCGACTATCTGGTCTCGGCCGATCAGATCCAGATCAAGATGGCGCAGGGCGCGAAGCCGGGCGAAGGCGGTCAGTTGCCGGGTCACAAGGTGACGGAGTACATCGGCAAACTGCGTTACTCGGTGCCGGGCGTGGGCCTGATTTCGCCGCCGCCGCACCATGACATCTACTCGATCGAAGATCTGGCGCAGCTCATTCACGATCTGAAGAACGTGAACTCGTCGTCGTCGATCTCGGTGAAGCTCGTGTCCGAAGTGGGCGTGGGCACGGTGGCTGCCGGTGTCGCGAAGGCCAAGGCCGATCACGTGGTGATCGCCGGTCATGACGGCGGCACGGGGGCTTCGCCGCTGTCGTCGGTAAAGTACGCCGGCACGCCGTGGGAACTGGGTCTGGCGGAAACGCAGCAGACGCTGGTGCTCAACCGCCTGCGCGGTCGTATCCGCGTGCAGGCCGACGGTCAGATGAAGACCGGCCGCGACGTGGTGATCGGTGCACTGCTTGGCGCCGACGAATTCGGCTTCGCGACGGCGCCGCTCGTCGTCGAGGGCTGCATCATGATGCGCAAGTGCCAC
This sequence comes from Pandoraea sp., assembly GCA_031291335.1. Taxonomy (GTDB): domain Bacteria; phylum Pseudomonadota; class Gammaproteobacteria; order Burkholderiales; family Burkholderiaceae; genus Pandoraea. Next base: position 46,484 of record JARLJF010000132.1, read on the forward strand.
CTGAACACGTGCCCGGTGGGCGTGGCGACGCAGGACCCGGTGCTGCGCAAGAAATTCCAGGGCAAGCCGGAACACGTCGTCAACTACTTCTTCTTCGTGGCCGAGGAAGTGCGCGAAATCATGGCGCAACTCGGCATCGCGAAGTTCGACGACCTGATCGGCCGCGCGGACCTGCTCAACACCAAGTCGGGCGTGGAGCACTGGAAGGCGAAGGGTCTCGACTTCTCGCGCATTTTCCATCAGCCGGAAGTGGACGCCGATGTGCCGCGTCTGCATGTCGAATCGCAAGATCACGGCCTGTCGGGCGCACTCGATCACGCGCTTATCGAAAAGGCGCTGCCGGCCCTCGAGA
>JARLJF010000133.1 GCA_031291335.1 Pandoraea sp.
CAGGGGCTGAACCTGCGCGAGATCGGTGCGGTGCTCGAGGTGAGCGAGTCTCGCGTCTGCCAGTTGCACAGCCAGGCGATCTCGCGTCTGCGCGCGACGCTGCGTGAGAAGGCGTGGACGTCGGCGAATTGAATCGTACGAAATAAAAATCGCTCGACGGCTTGTGCGTCTCAGCGCAACGCGTCCTCAACATTTCGGACACTGGCGGCTTGAAAGCGTGGTGCTGATATTGGCACCATTCTGGCATGCCGCCTTCCGCCAAACTCCTTGTCAGGATGGCTCGCGAACATCGCTAATGTGCGATTTGCCGAGCGGGTTGCCCTCTGCGAAGCCTATTTTGATGTACCCCGACGATGGGGCAGTCACCTGACATGCAGGACGCCATGGTTTGGGGATCCGCGCATCAATTTGCAGAACTCGGGAGGTATGGCCAAGGCTTATCAGGTGCGCCAGGTGTGAAATGCCATCCGCCAATTCGAGGGCGGAGAGCATGAACATTAATCACGACACCTATCGTCTCACCTGGTCGCCGGAAGATGGGGAGCACGTCGGGCTGTGTACGGAATTTCCGTCCTTGTCCTGGCTCGACGCAACGCCGGAAGGGGCGTTGAGCGGCATTCGGAACGTCGTGGCCGAGGTGGTCGACGATTTGCTGGCAAGCGGGGAAAAGGTTCCGGAACCGCGGGCTGAGCATCGCTATAGCGGTGAATTCCGAGTGCGTATTCCGCCAACGCTGCATCGGGCGCTGGTGATCGAAGCTGCGGAATTGGGGGTGAGCCTGAATCGGCTCGCGAGTCTTAAGCTCTCGACGAACTGACCCGGTCAGGCGGTTACGCTGCCGCCGCTCGATCTCGGCGCGGTGCGGCCGTCAGGGCCGTACAGCGGAGCGTTCTGCTCCGGACCGTACAGTACCGTCAGCGCTTGCTGGGTATAAGTCAGGCGGGTGTTGATGAGCACGCCGTTCGTGTCGTTGGCGCGCTTGGCGTCCAACGCGGCGGCGAGCAGGGTCTTCCAGGCGGTGCCGATCCGGCCGTCGGCGGCTGCGGCAGCCGTTGCACCCGCTTCATCCGGCGAGTAACCCAAGGCTTCCAACTGCGCGTCGCGCTCGCGACCGAGTGTCGCCAGTTCTGCCACTGCGCGCGTCTTGCGCTCGGTCAATTCCGGCAGCGCGTCGAGCGTGCCGCTGACCAATGCCTGCTGTTCTTCGCCAAGCAACGCCGAAAAACCGCGAATAGCAGTCGTCTCGGCAGACAGGGCGCTTAGCAGGGCATCGGTGCTCATGAATTCGATTGCGTAGAAAGCAGGTCGCGCGCGGTCGCAATAAGACCGTCCGCAATCTTGGAGGTGTCGATACTCAGTTGGCCTTTGGCAATCGCGTCTTTGATCGCGGCAACCTTGGCAACGTCGATGTCGGCAGAGCCCGTCTGAGCGAGCGCAGCCTGCAAGGCGCGCATCTCCGACGACAGCGCGCTCGTGCTCACGCTCGCGTCGCTGGCCGTGCTGGCGACAGGCGCGGCCGAGCCATCGGCATTCACAGTGCCGGTCGTCCGATCGGTCGGCGACTTGCCCGCGCCGACGCCAGTCAACGGATTGGCGGGTGGTTCGATTTTCATGTGCTTTCCCCAGAAACCTGCCTGTGTAACGGCATTATCCGCCATAACTTTAGGCAAGTAACATCCTGTTACCAGTTCAAGTGCCCGGGTGAATTCAGCGAATACTTAAGCGTAGTAAGTGCTTACTCAAAGCGCAACTTCAACTTCAACATTGCCGCTTTTGCCTGATTTGACCGTGCCGCTGACGACCTGACCGGCGCGCGTGCGCACCTGCACGGGGTCGCCAGCACTGGCGCGCGACAGCACCTGACCTTCGGTGCTGACTTCGAAACCTGAGCCGCGAGAGACGACGCGAACCGTTTGTCCTTGCTGCACGGCAATCGCGCTGCGCAGCAAGTCGGAGCGGATCGGCAGACCCGACGTAATGCGATTCACGGCAACGGTGCCGACGATCTGGCCGGCATCTGTCGCGACCGTGCGCGGCAGCAACGTGAGATCACCCTGGCGCGGCGACAGATCGTTCGGTCCGATGGTCTCGCCCGGGTTGATCTGGCGCGCCGCAACGAAGTACGTCGCGTTGATGCTCACGCGGGCTTGCAGATACAGCGTCCACGGACGCTCGCCCGAACAGCGCACACCGACCGTCGTCGCGCCCCACAAGCGCGCGCCGGGTGGCAGGAACGGCTCGAGGACAGCGCAGGCGGGCATGCGATCGGAGACCGCGTCGCCGACCGTGATACCCACGCGTCCCGGCAATCCCGTTGTCTGCTCGCGCAAGAAACGTTCGGCCGTCTGACGAATGACTTCAATGTTCTGGAACTGGGAATTTTGGGGGGCGGCGGCCTGAGGCGCGGGCGCGTTCGCGCTGGCAACGCCGGCGTTCACCACATTCGGATTGGCGTTCGCGGTCGTGACCGGGCGAACCATGGTCGGCACGTTCGACGCGACGCCGCCCGCAGCGGCGTTGTTGCCGGGGATGACGATGGCGCCGGGACCAAGTGTGTTGCCGAGGTTTTGCGCGGCGGCGTCGGTGGCGATGCCCGGAGCGGGGGCGGCCCGCGCGACGCCTGGAATCGCCAGACTTGTCAGACTCGCCACACTCAGTGCGACAGCCAGCAGGCCGGAACGCACGGACGCGCGCTGGCCCTGCCGCAGCGCATGGCGCGCGCGGGGGGCACTGGCAAGACCGCTGCCGAATTTGCCTGCCATGCTCACTCTCCTTGCAGCCGTCACCCGGTGTCATCACGGGGTGCCCGACGCTCAACTACCTCAGCTCACCTCAGCCCACCTCAGCCCACGTAAGGCCGTGAAGCCATGAAGCCGACGGCACCAGGCAGTGTTCCTGTGCCTGGGGGGCGAACCCCGCCCGATGCCGTCAGGAAGCCATTCTAGAGATGTCCTGCGCCCGGGCATGGCTCGAAATGGCGGTCAATCTCCTTCCTATTCCTCCGATTGAATCCCGAGGGGTACGCATACGATGCGAAGCATGCCAAAAGGTCCGTACTTTTTCCGGACCCGGCAGGACATCCCGTCTGCGCACCGCGCGGCGCCCGCCAGACACCTCTGAGCGGACCCGGAGCCACTAGCGCACCACGGGCAGGTTTCTTGTGCAGCACCCAGCATCAGGGCGAGCATCGGGCGAGACGAGATCATGGACAAACTGGACGCGGCATTGCGATTTTCCCAGCAGGCGCTGGCCATGCGCGCCTACCGTCAGGAGGTGATCTCGTCGAATATCGCCAACGCGGATACGCCGGGATACAAGTCGCGCGACGTCGATTTCAACAATGCATTGAGCCAGGCTGTCGAGCGCGGCGCGCAGCAACAGCTCGCCACCGAGTCGAGCGTGTCGCTCTCGCGCACGTCGTCGCGCCACATCGCCGGTCGCGGCGTGAGCACCGCCCCGCCGCTGGGCGGCCCCGAACTGCTCTATCGCGTGCCGTATCAGCAGAGTGTCGACGGCAATACCGTCGAACTCGATGCCGAGCGCGTGAACTTTGCCGATAACGCGGTGCATTACCAAACGGGCCTCACGGTCCTGTCCAGCCAGATCAAGACGATGCTGGCAGCCATCACGAGTCAAGGGTAAGCGCCATGCCACTCATGAGCATCTTCGATGTTGCCGGCTCGGCCATGACGGCCCAGTCGCAGCGCATGAACGTCACGGCCAGCAATCTGGCCAACGCCGAGTCGGTGACCGGCCCGGACGGTCAGCCGTACCGCGCCAAGCAGGTGGTGTTTCAGGTCAATCCGGTGACCGGGACCGACGTGGGTGGCGTGAAGGTGGCGGGCGTGGTCGAAGACCCGTCGCCGCTCAAGACCGTGTACGACCCGAAGAATCCGGCAGCCAATGCCCAGGGCTACGTGACCATGCCCAACGTGAATCCGGTGGAGGAGATGGTCAACATGATCTCCGCCTCCCGTTCTTATCAGGCCAACGTCGAGGCGCTCAATACCGCCAAGACGCTGATGCTCAAAACCCTCACGGTCGGCCAGTAAGGGGCCGCGCGGAGACCAGAACAATGGCAAGTATCAACACGTCGAACGCTGCCAATTTCTCGCAGACGTTCCTTGACTCGGTCAACGGCACGGCGAGCAGCAGCTCCAGCTCGAAGTCCTCGGCCGGGAGTGCAGACGACCTGCAGAACAGCTTCCTGAAGTTGCTCGTCGCCCAGATGAACAACCAGGATCCGCTCAACCCGATGGACAACTCGCAGGTGACGTCTCAGCTCGCGCAGATCAGCACGGTCTCGGGCATCACCCAGTTGAACACCACGCTGTCGTCGGTGACTTCGCAGCTCAACTCGACGCAGAGCCTGCAAGCCGCAGCACTGGTCGGCAAGGGCGTGCTGATCCCGGGCAACAACATCGGCGTGGGCAGCACCAAGGCCGACGACGGCACCGTCACCAAGACGGCCACGCCTTTCGGCTTCGAGCTGCCGAGCGATGCGGACACCGTCACGATCCAGATCAAGGACGCCACCGGCAAGGTGGTGCGCACGGTCAACGCGGGTGCCCTCGACGCAGGCGTGCAGGCGCTGACCTGGGATGCCAAGGACGACTCGGGCGCCGACGTGGCCGACGGCAAGTACACGCTGAGCGTTACCGCTTCGGCCAACGGCAAGGCCGTGACGCCGAACCTGCTGTCGTACGCACAGGTGCAGAGCGTGGTTGCCAGCACGACGGGTTCGCCGCTGCTCAACGTCGGCACGGGCTCGAACATCAAGCTCTCCGATGTGCGCGAAATCCTGTAACCGATCTCATACGACGTAAGCCCTCAACCGTTTTCATCGCGACAGACATCGTCGACAACCGAATTTCAGGAGTATCACCATGGCATTTTCGACCGGATTGAGCGGCCTGAACGCCGCCTCCAAGGACCTGGACGTCATCGGCAACAACGTTGCCAATGCGGCTACCGTCGGTTTCAAGCAGGGTCAGGCGCAGTTCGCCGACATCTACGCGAACTCGCTGTTCGGTGCGGGCAACAACACGGTCGGTATCGGCACGCGCGTGTCGACCGTCGCTCAGCAGTTCACGCAGGGCGACATCACGGTCACGAACCGTCAGCTCGACCTCGCGATTTCGGGCAACGGCTTCTTCCGCGTGTCGAACAACGGCACCATCGCCTACACGCGTAACGGCCAGTTCTCGCTCGACAAGAACGGTTACATCGTCGACGCCAACGGCGATCACCTGACCGGCTACCTCGCTGGCCCGAACGGCATTATCAACAGCGTCTCGCCGGTCGATCTGCAGATCCCGACGGGCGATCTGGCGCCGACCGCCACGACGAAGATCACGGGCCAGTTCAACCTCGATTCGCGCAGCGCGGTGAACACCACGCCGTTCTCGATCACCGATCCGAACTCGTACACGAACGCCACGTCGCTCAAGGTCTACGACTCGCTGGGCAATTCGCACGACGTCAACCTGTACTTCAAGAAGACGAGCGTCGATCCGGCGACCAACAACGCCACGTGGACGGTGTACGCCTCGGTCGACGGCACGACGCAGGTCGGCACGGGCCCGATCGGCACGATGACGTTCAACTCGGCCGGTAGCCTGGTTGCGCAGACGGATTCGACCGGTGCCGCAGTCACCGGACCGATCACGCTGCCGACGATTACCTACGGCAACGGCGCGTCGAACGCGAACCTGACGCTCAACCTGGCGGGCACCACGCAGTACGGCAACACCTACACGCCGAACACGCTCACGCAGGACGGTTACACGTCGGGTCGCCTGACGGGCTTCACGTTCAACGCGGACGGCACGATCGTCGGCACGTACTCGAACACGAAGTCGATCACGCTTGGTCAGGTCGCGCTTGCCAACTTCAATAACGTGCAGGGCCTGATTCCGCTGGGCAACAACCTGTGGTCGGAGTCGGCCGATTCGGGCATTCCGATCGTCGGCGTGCCGGGCGGCACGAACCTCGGCAAGTTGCAGGCGGGCGCCGTGGAAGCGTCGAACGTCGACCTGACGGCTGAACTGGTCCACATGATCACCGCGCAACGCAACTATCAAGCGAACGCGCAGACGATCAAGACGGAAGACCAGTTGATGCAGACGATGGTGAACCTGTAAGGCGGACGGCGCGTATGCGTAACTTGCACGGAGGCCGTCGATGGATCGCCTGATCTATATCGCCATGACTGGCGCGAAGCAGGCGATGGAGCAGCAATCGACCACCGCCAACAATCTGGCGAACGTCTCGACGCCGGGCTTTCGCGCCCAGCTCGCGGCGTTCCGTCAGGCGCCGGTGCGCGGTGCCGACGGCGCGACGGGCACCCGCACGTTCGTGACCACGTCGACGCCGGGCACCGACTTCACGCCTGGCGCGATGCAGCAGACGGGCCGGGCGCTCGACGTTGCCATTCAGGGACAGGGCTGGCTCGCCGTGCGAGATGCGCAGGGCCGCGAAGCCTACACCCGCGGCGGCAATCTCGAGATGACCGCCGACGGCCAGATCACGTTGCACGGTCTGCCGGTGATGACCGACGCCGGGCCGGCGGCTGTGCCGCCGGGCGCGGCCGTCACCATCGGCACCGACGGCACCCTCTCGGCGCTGGGGCAGGGCGATCCGCCCAACTCCATCGCCGTCATGGGCCAGTTGAAGCTGGTGAATCCGCCGGAAGGCAATCTGGTGCGCGGCGACGACGGACTGTTCCGCACGGCGAACAACGCACCGGCGCAGGTGGATCCGAATGTTGTGGTGGTGGCCGGCTCGATCGAGAACAGCAACGTCAATCCGGTCAGCGGTCTGGTGAACATGATTTCGCAGTCGCGGGCTTTCGAGTTGCAGATGAAGATGCTCTCGACGGCCGATACCAACGAACAAACCGCCAACCAGTTGCTGAACTTCAGCTAACGCGTGCGCGGTGCGCGAAGGTCGCCAGTGACCCTGCACCGCTGCCGTACACGGGGAGAATGACCCAATGATCCGTTCGCTCTACATCGCTGCCACCGGCATGAATGCCCAGCAGACGAACATGGACGTGATTTCCAATAACCTCGCCAACACCAGCACGAACGGCTTCAAGAAAGGCCGTGCGGTGTTCGAGGATCTGCTGTATCAGACGATTCGCCAGCCTGGCGCCCAGTCGTCGCAGCAGACGCTGCTGCCCTCGGGCCTGCAACTGGGCACCGGTGTGCGCCCGGCCGCGACCGAGCGCATCTTCACGCAGGGCAACCTGACCTCGACGAGCAACGCCAAGGACGTGGCCATCAACGGCGACGGCTTCTTCCAGGTGCTCATGCCGGACGGCACGACTTCCTACACGCGCGACGGCTCGTTCCAGGTCGACAACAACGGCCAGCTCGTGACGGCGTCGGGTTATCCGATCCAGCCGGCCATCACGATTCCGGCGAACGCCCTGTCGCTGACCATCGCGCGCGACGGTACGGTCTCGGTCACGCAGCCGGGCAATACGGCTAACGTGCAGATCGGTACGTTCCAGCTCGCCACGTTCATCAACAACGCCGGCCTGCAAAGCCTGGGCGAGAACCTGTACGCCGAGACGGCCGCCTCGGGCGCGCCGAACGTGGCCCAGCCGGGCACGAACGGTGCCGGCGTGCTCAACCAGAACTATGTCGAAACGTCGAACGTGAACGTTGTCGAAGAACTGGTGAACATGATTTCGGCGCAGCGCGCCTATGAAATCAATTCGAAGGCGGTCACGGCATCCGACCAGATGCTGCAACGTCTGACGCAGATGTAAGCAGCGGTTCGCCCGCTGAACGTACTTAGGAATGAACGTCGATATGTCCGCTTCAACGACCGTCACTCAACGTAGCGCAGGCCACGCGCGGTACCTAGCGCTTGTCGCCGCCGCTGCGCTGAGCGGTCTTGCGGGCTGCGCCTACGTCCCGCAAGAGCCGGTGGTGACCGGCCCGACGACCACGCGTCCGCCGCCCCCGCCGATGTCGGCCGATCCGGAAGGCTCGATCTATCGTCCGCTGTATTCGAACCGTCCGCTGTTCGAAGATCGCCGTCCGCGTAACGTTGGCGACATTCTCACGATCGTCATCAACGAAAACACGGCGGCGAGCAAGAACTCGGCGGCCAACACGACCCGCGCGGGCAGCGGCAATCTGACGCTGAACCAGACGCCGGGCGTGATCGGCGGCGTGCTCAACAATCAGGCACTGGACGCGAGCGGCGCGAACAAATTCGACGCCAAGGGCGCGGCCAATGCCAACAACGTGTTCTCGGGGCAGATCACCGTGACCGTGATGGACGTGCTCTCCAACGGCAACCTCGCGGTCGCCGGCGAGAAGCAGATCGCCATCAACCAGGGCACGGAGTACATCAAGTTTTCGGGGATCGTCGCCCCGCAGACCATTTCGGGCGCGAACACCGTGCCTTCGACGCAGGTGGCCGATGCGCGCATCGAATACCGTGGCAAGGGCTACATCAATGAAGCCGAAACCATGGGCTGGCTGCAGCGCTTCTTCCTCAACGTTTCGCCCTTCTGATGTCGATCATGTCGTTCCTGTCGCGCCGCGCGCCCCATCACCGTCACGTTCGTCAGGCTGTCCGCCGCTTTGTTGCCACGCTCGCCGTGGCGGGCGCGGCCGGCGCGGCGTTGCTGACGCCGGGCGCCGCACACGCCGAACGGCTCAAGGAACTGGCCTCGATTCAGGGCGTGCGCGATAACCAGTTGATCGGCTACGGTCTCGTGGCCGGCCTCGATAACTCGGGCGACCAGACCACGCAGACGCCGTTTACCGTGCAGAGCATGACCAACATGCTCTCGCAGTTGGGTATTACCGTCGCACCCGGCACCAACATGCAGTTGAAGAACGTGGCCGCCGTGATGGTGACGGCCACGCTGCCGGCATTCACGCGTCCCGGTCAGGCCATCGACGTGGTGGTGTCGTCGATGGGTAATGCCAAGAGCCTGCGTGGCGGCACGCTGCTCATGACCCCGCTCAAGGGGCCGGACGGGCAGGTGTATGCGCTCGCACAGGGCAACCTGTTGATTGGCGGCGCGGGTGCGTCGGCGAACGGTTCGAGCGTGACCATCAATCAGTTGGCCTCGGGCCGTATCCCGAGCGGCGCCATCGTCGAGCGCTCCGTGCCGACCGCCATGGGCGGCCAGCCGGGTACCGTGCAGATGGAACTCAACGCCACCGATTTCTCGACCGCGCAACGCGTGGTCGATGCCGTGAACCGCCGCTTCGGCTACGGCACCGCCCAGGCGCTGGACGGCCGTGTGATCTTGCTGCGCACACCGACCGATCCGTCCTCGCGCGTGCAGTTCCTCGCACAGCTCGAAAGCCTGGAAGTGCGTCCGGACAACACGGCCGCACGCGTCATCATCAATGCCCGTACTGGCTCGGTGGTGATGAACCAGAACGTGACGATTCAGCAATGTGCGGTGGCTCACGGCAACCTGTCCGTCGTCATCGACACGCAGAACAATGTGAGCCAGCCGGCGCCGTTCTCGGGCGGCCAGACGGTGGTGGCGCCGAATTCTCAGATCTCCGTCCAACAGGAGAACAACGCGCTCAAGATGGTCAAGGCGGGCGCCAACCTCGCCGACGTCGTCAAGGCGCTGAACTCGCTTGGCGCGAGCCCGGCAGACCTGATGTCGATTCTGCAGGCCATGAAGGCCTCGGGCGCCCTGCGCGCCGATCTGGAGATCATCTGATATGGCCGACGGCAACCGACTCACCGGCGCGGCGGGCAAGAACCTGCCCGACCTGACGCAGCGCGCCACGTACGACATGCAGGGCCTCTCGGCGTTGCGTGTCGCCGCGCACCAGCAGACGCCGCAGGCCACGCAACAGGCCGCCAAGCAGTTCGAGGCCGTCTTCACGCAGATGATGATGAAGAGCATGCGCGACGCGACCATGTCCGGCGGTCTGCTCGGCAGCGATCAGGAAAAGATGTTCAACGGCATGCTCGACGACCAGCTTGCCCAGCAACTCGCGTCGCACAAGGGTATCGGTCTGGCAGATCTGATGCTCAAGCAACTCGCCAATACCGGCACAACACTGCCACCGGCCGCGATGGGGCGTCAGCAACCGCTCCAGGGCCGTGCCTACAACTCGGCCGATGCCATCGGTGTCGCCGACGGCGCGCCGGCCGCAGCGGGCGAATTCGTCGACCGCATGGCCACGGCCGCGCAGAACGCCAGCGCGCAGAGCGGTATCCCGGCGCGCTTCATGCTGAGCCAGGCGGCGCTCGAGTCCGGTTGGGGCAAGCGCGAGATCCGGCGCGCCGACGGCAGCACGAGCTTCAACGTGTTCGGCATCAAGGCGGGCAAGAACTGGACCGGCCCGACCGTCGAGGTTGCCACGACCGAATACGTGAACGGTCAGCCGCGCAAGGTGATGGCCAAGTTCCGCGCCTATCACTCGTACGACGAGGCGTTCAACGACTACGCGAACCTGATCTCGAACAATCCGCGTTATGCGTCGGTTGTGGCGAGCGCCAACGATGCGGCGAGTTTCGCGACCAATCTCCAGCGCGCCGGCTACGCGACCGATCCGCAGTACGCCAGCAAGCTCATGAAGATCATGAAGCACTTCGCCTGAGCCTGAGAGCCTCAGGCGCAGGCACGCCCGGCCGTTGGCCGGCGGCCAGTACGGAAAGCGGGACGAAATCATCTGGCGCGGCGGCCTCAATATTGCCGCCGGGCTGCCGTAAACACATCGGTAACGGTGCGCGAGCGGGCCTTTGGCCGCGGGGCGCGCCTCCAACTCAAGCCGCGAGATCATGAGCCTAATCAATATTGGCATGAGCGGGCTGAACGCCGCCCAGTTCGCCCTGAATACCACCGGCAACAACATCTCCAACTCGGGGACGGCCGGTTACAACCGCCAGATCGTCAACTACGCCCAGCAGAACAGCCAGTTCACGGGCATGGGGTATCTGGGGCAGGGCGTGCTCGTGACCGACGTGTCGCGCGTGTATGACCAGTTTCTGTCGAATCAGGTCAATCAGGCGCAGACCCAGTACAGCCAGCTCAACACCTACTACCAGCAGATCTCGCAGATCAACAACGCGCTGGGTAGTTCGACGACCGGCCTGTCGGCCTCGATGTCCACGTTCTTCACGAACCTGCAGACGATCGTGACCGCGCCGAACAATTCGGCCACGCGCTCCACGGTGATCTCGTCGGCGCAGACGCTCACGAGCATGTTCCAGTCGCTCTCGGGCACGTTGTCGTCGTTGCGCTCGAGCATCAACGGCACGCTCACGCAGTCGACCGACCAGATCAACACCTATGCCAAGCAGATCGCGTCGCTCAACGACGCGATTCAACAGGCACAGGCCAACGGCGTCAATGCCACGCCGAACGATCTGCTCGATCAGCGCGATCAGGCGGTGGCAAACCTGAACGCCATCGTCCAGACGAATGTCGTCAAGGACAGCAACGGTTCGTACAACGTCTTCATCGGTAACGGCCAGTCGCTGGTGACGGGTAATTCGTCGTACGCGCTGACGACGGTGCCTTCGACGAACGATCCGTCGCAAATGAGCATCGCATACGTCAGCCCGAACGGGACGAAGGTGCCGATTCCGGAATCGTCGATCACCGGGGGTTCGCTGGCAGGGCTGCTGTCGTTCCGTAGCGGGGCGCTCACGCAGGCCCAGAACTCGCTCGGCCAGATCGCCTTGTCGCTGGCCGGCACGTTCAACGCACAGAATCAGCTCGGTCTGGACCTGTACGGGAATCTGGGCGGCAACTTCTTCACGGTGCCGAACCCGACGATCATCGCCAACACCAAGAACTCGAACGGTGCGACGCTCAATGCCGCGATCACCGACGCCTCGAAGGTGACGGCGAGCGATTACACCGTGAGCTTCGACGGCACGAACTACACGCTCACGCGCCAGACGGACGGCGCGACATGGACGGCGCCCCCTCCGGCCACGCCGGGCACGGCCCTGAGCTTCCAGGACAGCAGCGGCGCGGCGTTTGCCGACGGCTTCTCGGTCACGACGGGCGGTATGGTGGCGGGCGACAGCTTTACGGTTCAGCCCACGCGCAACGCCGCACAGAACATCGGTGTGGCGATCACCGATCCGGGCAAGATCGCCCTGGCCGCACCGATCCTCGCGTCGACGGGCACCGCCAACGGTGGCTCGCTGAAGGTGGATCAGGGCAGCGTGGACGCCACCTATCTGACGAACGTGCTGACCGCCCCGGTGAACTTCACGTTCAGCAAGAACGCCACGACCGGTGCGCTCACGCTGGTCGCCCCGTCGCCGATGACCGTCACGGTCAACGGTGTGACGACCTCTTATGCGGCTGGCGATACCGTTCCGTATGACGCCGCCAATGGTGCCAAGATCACCATGAACGGCATGACGGTCAATCTCAGCGGCACGCCGAACGATGGTGACAAGTTCTCCATCGCACCGAACACGTCGGGCGCCGTGACCGACAACCGCAACGGCCTGGCGCTCTCGGCGTTGCAGAACGACAAGACCAAGGTCGGCGGCTCGCAGAGCTACGCGACGGCCTACGCCAATTTGGTCTCGTACGTCGGCTCGACCACGAATACCTACAAGGCCACCAGCGCTGCGCAGTCCACCTTGCTGCAACAGGCGCAGACGGCACAGCAGTCCAATTCCGGCGTGAATCTCGACGAAGAAGCGGCCAACCTGATCAAGTATCAGCAGCTCTATCAGGCCAACTCGAAGGTGATTCAGACCGCGTCGTCGCTGTTCGACACCATCCTCCAGATGGTCAACTAAGCGCAGGGGCAAGATTATGCGTATCAGCACCAACATGATTTTCGATCAGGGGCTGCGCTCGATGAGCCAGAACACCTCCGATCTGCTCAACACCCAGGCCCAGCTCTCGTCGGGCAAACGCGTGACCACGCCGAGCGACGACCCCATCGCGGCCGCGCAGGCGGTCGCTGTGTCGCAGGACAACAGCATGAACACGCAGTACGGGGCGAACCGTGCAGCGGCGACCACCCAGCTTCAGCTCGAAGACTCGACTTTCGGCAGCATCATCAACTCGCTGCAGCACGTGATGTCTCAGATCGCGTCGGCGGGCAATGCGACGCTCAACGATACCGACCGCGCGACCATCGCGACCGATCTGCAATCGAGCTTTCAGCAGTTGCTTTCGCTGGCGAACACGACCGATGCCAACGGCCAGTACCTGTTCTCGGGCTACATGGGCAATTCGGCGGCTTACGTGGCGTCGCCCACGGGGGCGTCGTATGCGGGTGACATGGGCGTGCGTAACGTGCAGGTGAGCCCGAACCGCCAGATCGCCATCAACGATCCCGGCTCGACGATTTTCGAGGGCATTCAGGCGAGTACCGCCAGCACGCTGATCAGCGGCAACGCCGCCAATCAGGGCACCGCGACATTCTCCACTGTCTCGACGACCGACGTGACGAACGCGGGCGCGAACCATCAGTATCAGATCAGCTTCGCGATCGACAACACCACCACGCCGCCCACGACCAACTACACGGTCAAGGATCAGACGGATACGACCGTACCCGACGTGACGGGGACGTACACGACCGGCCAGCCGATCAAGTTTGGCGGAAAGTCGGTCACCTTCTCGGGCGACCCGGCCACCGGCGACACCTACACCGTAGCGCCGGCGAGCAAGGGCAGTACGAACATGTTCGACAATCTGCAGGCGCTGATCAATACGCTCAAGACGCCGATCACCGGCACCAACGGCACGGGGCAGGCGAACCTGAGCAATGCGTTGACGACGTTCGGCCAGATGTTCAGCAACACCTACGATAACGTCACGACGGTCCGCACCACGACGGGATCGCGGATGAACGAACTCACCTCGCTGAACAACATCGGCGACACGAACTCGCTCAACTACCAGTCTCAACTGAGCGATCTGCTCGATGTCGACTGGAACTCGTCGGCGACCAAGTTCGCGCAATTGCAAGCCGCGTTGCAAGCTTCGCAGCAGAGCTTCCTCCAGACGCAGAAGCTCTCGCTGTTCGCACTGCTCTAAGGTGTGACACGCGGGTACGCCCGCGTGAGACGACGAGAAAGCACGCGGGCCACGCGGCATGATGCCGGGTGGCCCGCAGTCATTTGGGGGATGCGCTTTCGCGCTGAACTCAAGCCTTCGGCACGAAGGCGGCGGTGGTGCGCATCATCATGTCGATGCCGATGGAGATGAAGTGATCCATGACCGGCGCGATGCGCGGCATCATCAGCTCGAGCACCACGATGCCCACGCCCAGCGTGAGCGGAAAGCCCACCGCGAAGATGTTCAGTTGCGGCGCGGCGCGGTTCAGGATACCCAGCGCGAGGTTGCAGATCAGCAGTGCGGCCACGAGCGGCAGCGACAGCATGAGC
>JARLJF010000015.1 GCA_031291335.1 Pandoraea sp.
ACGAACGTCTGCGTAATGGGAGGCAAGGTCCTCCCTCGCTTCTTGATCAGGGCGATGGGACGCAAGAACGCATCGTCGTCCACCGGGCGAATCAGCAACTCAGGCTCCGCCCTCACCTCTCTGGCGGACGCCGGCAGGATCGTCACCCCGAGGCCGGCGCGAACCATCGCGACGGCCGTCATCATGTAGGTCGGTTCACACGCGATGTCCGGCGCATAGCCACCGCGCGCGAATGCCCGGTCCACGACCGCGCGCACGCTTGTGTTCTGCGCCGTCAGCACCAACGGCACGCTCGCCAGATCCGCCAGCGCGAGATGCTTGCGTCGCGCCAGCTTGTGACGCGCAGGCAACACCGCCACAAGGTGGTCTGCGCCCGCATACAGCACGTCGAAATCCGGATCGGTCAGCGCCCCGCCCGTCAGCCCGATGTCGACCTCCTCATTGCGCACCAGCGTGTCGACCACGCCAGCCACGGCGTCGCGCACGTAAAACCCCGCGCGCGGTACGCTGGCCTTCACCTGCTGAATCAATTCCGGCAATACGCTCGCCGCAAACGTCGGCAAACAGGCAATGCGCACGACACCGCTCGACCCGTCGCCCAACGCCCGCGCATCGATCAGCACGTGCTCCATGTCGTGCAGCGACTTCTGCAGCAACGGCAACAGCGCACGCCCTGCCGGGGTCAGGGCCACGTTGCGGCTGTTGCGATCGAATAGCCGCACCCCGACCGTCTCCTCCAACCGGCGAATCTGCACGGTCAATGCCGGCTGCGACAGATGCAGCCGCCCCGCCGCGCGCGTGAAGCTGCCGCTCTGCGCCACCGCGAGAAAAGCCCGAATGTCCCGTAGATTCAGATCCATTATGTTTTGTGATTACTGCGATCAAATCATTTCAATTGATTTATCAATCCCCCGAACTTACGCTCGAACGCACTAAAAAACAATATTGGAGACAAGCACATGCTGCCGTTACTGGGGCTGGCCACTATCGTCGTGCTGCTCGGCGCGATTCTGTCAAAACGCATGTCGCCCCTGGTGGCGCTCATCATCGTGCCGATTGCCGCGTCGTTGATCGGCGGGTTTGGCTTTCAAACAAGCAAGTTCGTCATCGACGGCCTCAAGAATCTCGCGCCGGTGGTCGGCATGTTCGTCTTCGCGATCCTCTACTTCGGCACCATTACCGATGCGGGCACGCTCGATCCGATCATCGACGGCATTCTGAAGGCGGTCGGCACGCGCCCGACGCGTATCGTCGTGGGTACAACGCTGCTGGCGCTACTCATCCACCTCGACGGCTCCGGCGCGGTCTGCTTCCTCGTGACGATCCCGGCGATGCTGCCGCTCTACGACCGTCTGGGCATGGATCGGCGAGTGCTTGCGGCTGCGGTATCGATGGCCGCCGGCATCAATTTCCTGCCTTGGACCGGCCCGATGATCCGGGCGTCGGCGTCGCTGCACTTGCCCGTGTCGACGCTGTTCAATCCGCTGATTCCGGTTCAGGCCGTCGGGCTGGTCTTCGTGTTCGGCATGGCCTACTGGCTGGGGCGTCGTGAAGAGAAGCGCCTCGGCCTCACTGCGGCCAGTGGTGCCGTCCCGATGCCCAAGCGTGAGTTGTCGCCGGAAGAGCAGGCGTTGCGTCGCCCGAAGCTCTTCTGGTTCAACATCGTGCTGACGCTGATTGTGCTCGGCACCATGGTCGTCATGGGCGAGAAGATTCCGCCCGCGATCATGTTCATGGTGGGGCTGTGTGTGGCGTTGATGGTGAATTACCCGAACGTCGACATGCAACGCAAACGGATCGATGCGCATGCGCGTGCGGCGTTGATGATGGCAGGCATTCTGCTTGCGGCCGGTGTGTTCACCGGGGTGATGCAGGGCAGCGGCATGCTCAAAGAGATGGCGCAAGCCGCGGTGGGGTTCGTGCCGCAGGGCATGGCGAGCCACATTCCCGTCGCCCTCGGCCTGGTGTCGATGCCGCTGAGCATGCTCTTCGACCCGGACTCGTTCTATTTCGGCGTTCTGCCGGTCATTGCCGAAGTGGCAGGACAACTGGGCGTGCCGGCGGTGCAAGTCGGGCAGGCCGCGTTGCTGGGTCAGATGACGACGGGCTTCCCGGTCAGCCCGCTCACGCCGGCCACATTCCTCGTCGTCGGTCTGTGCCGCATCGATCTGGCCGATCACCAGAAATTCACGTTCCCGTTGCTCTTCGGCGCCTCGATCGTCATGACGATTGCAAGCGTCCTGCTCGGCGTCTTCCCTCTTTAAGCGTTATCGAACGGACTCGATCAGCATGACAGGCAAGCAACCCCAACAGGCCCCACGACGCGTTCGGATTGGCGCAGGCGCCGGGTATTCCGGTGATCGCATCGAACCCGCCGTCCAACTCGCGGAACATGGGGCTCTCGACTATCTCGTTTTCGAATGCCTCGCCGAGCGCACGATTGCCATCGCACAACAAGCGCGTCGCAAAGACCCGCAGGCAGGCTACGACCCATTGCTCGAAGCGCGAATGACTGCGGTACTGCCGGCGGCGATTCGCAACGGCGTGCGGATCATCTCGAACATGGGCGCGGCGAACCCGCTCGCCGCCGCGCGCAAGACCGCCGAGATCGCTCGCAAGCTGGGGCTCGGCGACGTGAAGATCGCGGCCGTGACCGGCGACGACGTGCTCGACGTTGTTCTGCAAGGCGATGCGCACTTCGAGGAAACGGGCGAGCGAGTCGCGTCGTATCGAGATCGCATCGTATCGGCGAACGCCTATCTCGGTGCGAGCGCCATCGTCGACGCTTTGGCCGCGGGCGCACAGATCGTATTGACTGGCCGCGTCGCCGACCCGTCGCTGTTCGCCGCGCCGCTGATTCACGAGTTCGGTTGGCGCATGGACGACTGGGCAATGCTGGGCCAGGCCACCGTCGTCGGCCATCTGCTGGAGTGCGCGGGACAGGTCACGGGCGGCTATTTTGCCGATCCCGGCTACAAGGACGTACCGAACCTCGCGAAGCTCGGCTTTCCGATTGGCGAGGTGGCGTCTGATGGTGCTGTCGTCATCACGAAAGTCCCGGAAGCCGGCGGACGCGTGACGCAAGCCACTTGCAAGGAGCAGTTGCTGTACGAAATTCACGATCCGCAACGGTACCTTCAGCCCGACGTTGTTGCCGATTTCTCCGAAGTCCGCGTAACCGAGGAAGCCCCTGACCGCATCAGCGTGACAGGCGGACGCGGCACACCCCGCACCGGCACGCTCAAGGTCTCGGTCGGCTATGTCGACGGCTTCATCGGGGAGGGACAGATCTCATACGGCGGCCCGGGGGCGGTTGCGCGGGCACGACTTGCGCTGGACATCGTGCGCGAGCGATTGGCTTTGACGGGCGTACAGACAAGCGAACTGCGTTTCGATCTGATCGGCGTGGACTCGCTTTACGGCAAGACAGTGAGTTCGATGAACGCGGCGCCCTACGAAGTTCGTGTGCGCGTGGCGGGACGCACGACATCGGCCGAACACGCCCTGCGCATCGGCAATGAAGTCGAGACGTTGTACACGAATGGTCCGGCCGGCGGTGGCGGCGCCACCAAGTCAGTACGCGAAGTGCTCGCGGTCCAGTCAGTGCTGTTACCGCGCGAGCATGCGAAGCCCGCGTTCACCCTTGTGGAGATTTGAGATGAAGCTGCGAGAACTCGCGCATTCGCGCACCGGGGACAAGGGCAACACGCTCAACGTCTCGCTCATCTGCCACGACGCGCAACATTACGAGCACCTGCGGGCCGAAGTCACGCCCGAGCGAGTGAAGGCATTCCTTGGCGATGTCGTACTCGGAGACGTCGTGCGTTACGAGCTTCCGAATCTTGCTGCCTTCAACTTCGTGTTGGGCAAGGCGCTAGGGGGCGGCGTGACGCGCTCTCTCGCACTGGACGCGCATGGCAAGTCGCTCAGTTCGGCGTTGCTGGACTTGGAGGTCGGCAGTCCGGGTTGACGTGCTGTCGCCCGATATGCGGAAAGAAAAGCGGTAAGAAAAAAGCAAAAAAAATGCCAGAAGGCACCACGGCAAGTCGGTAATTCCAATAAGTCGTTACAGGAGACGGAGATGAACGATGGCCTTAAGGATGGCAAGGCGAAGTCGCGCGAGTACGGCGGCCTGACGAGTGAAAGTCGAGTCGATCTCGATAGGTGTCTGGATGGTGCGCGTCAGTCCGGAGCGTGCGCGATTTCCGCTGCGTTACTCGTCGGCATGCTGCTCGTTCCCGTAGGCGCACAAGCAAAAAGCGCATGCGAAGCGCTGCAGGACGTCAGACTCGGCGATGTGACGATCACGAAGGCCGTTGAGCAGCCGGCCGGTATCCTGACCCTTGAGGACAATCGCAAGATCGAAGCCCTTCCCGGGTTCTGTCGCGTCGTGGGCAGAATCAAGCCGGGTGCGGATTCGGATATCGGCTTTGAAATGTGGATACCGCCGAGCGACGGCTGGAACGGCAAGGCCCTCGTGGTCGGCACGGGCGGCTATGAAGGCGTGATTCGCTACGACGAGCTAGCTCCCGGGCTGCGGCGTGGCTACGCCACGATATCGGTCGACAGCGGGCACGAGGATAAGGCTGGCTACCGCAACGAAACCCTGGACTGGGGCGTTGGCCACCCGGACAAGATCGCCGACTGGGCATATCGTTCGATTCATGCCGCGGCCGTAACGTCGCGCGCAATAATTCAAGCGTTTGCGCAGCGTGAGCCGGCACACAATTATTACTTCGGTTGTTCAACCGGAGGCGGGCAAGGGATGGCGGCGGTACAACGCATCCCGAAGACTTCGACGGTGTCATTGCAGGCGCGCCTGGCAACAATCGCAGCGCGCTGAACCTAGGATTCCTTTGGATGGCGGCGCAGAACCTTCAGACGCCGGCAGGCTACATCCCGCCTGCGAAACTGCCCGCCATTACACGTGCTGCCGTTGCATCGTGTGACGCAAAAGACGGACTTGTCGACGGTCTGATCTCCTCTCCCGAGAAATGCAACTTTGATCCGAGCGTGCTGCAATGCGACGGGAAGGAGACGGATGCGTGCCTGACATCGCCGCAGGTTGACACCTTGAAGCGCTTGTACGCGGGGGCGCGCAATCCTCGCACCGGGGAGCAGATTTACCCCGGATGGCCCGTGGGGAGTGAATCCAGCTACTTGGGTGGCTGGGCCTACGCCACCAAAGGGCCGGAGCCTTTCAGGGCACAGTTCTTCCGCGATTGGGTATTCAATGACGCCAAATGGGATTGGCGTAGCTTTGACTGGGATCGCGACGTCACCACGACTCGGGAACGCATCGGGCCCTTGGTGGATTCCGTTGACCTGGATTTAAGCGCGTTCAAAAAGCGCGGCGGCAAGCTGATCGTCTATCAGGGACTGGCTGACCCGATTGTGAGCGCCTACGACACCGTCAACCATTTCGCTGCCATCAGTCGGACAACTGGCGACACCCAGGATTTCGCCAGATTGTTCCTTGCCCCGGGGATGGGACACTGCCGTGGTGGCGACGGGCTGAACGCGCTGGACGTCATCACTGCGCTGGAAACGTGGGTGGAACACGGGACCGCGCCTGATCGGATTCTGGCTTCAGCTCAGGGCCCGGGCAGCACGCTCGGTGGACTGGCGACTGCCGCCCAGGTCTCGGAACGTACCCCTCGTACGCGGCCTTTGTGCGCCTATCCCAAGCAGGCGAAGTACACCGGCAAAGGCAGTATCGAAGACGCGAAGCACTTCGTGTGTGTTGCAGGCGATTGAACGAGGGGGTTGCGCGCCGTCACCCCAGTGACGGCGGTGCTGCTTGCGCGACGTCGATTTTCTTGGGCAGCAGATTGAGTTCAAGGAACGCGTCGGCGATCTGCTGCTGTTCAGCCAGGGTGGCGCGCGTGATGCGGTCGATGCCGAATTGCTGACGCGAGAGCACCAACTCGACCGCATCGCGCGGCACGCCCCACAACTGTGCGTATTCAGAAGCCGCCGCAGCACGATTGGCCTCGACCCATTTATCGACGCTGTTGAGTTCTTCGATCACCACGCGCAGCACGTCCTCGTTGTGCTGCACGTAGGTGCGCGACGTGAAGAAGTACAAGCGATTCCCGACGAGGTCGGTGCCATCAGTCACGAGGCGTGCGTCGAGCGACTTCTGCGCGACTGCGAGGAACGGGTCCCACACCAGCCATGCGTCGACCGAGCCGCGTTCGAAGGCGGCACGCGCGTCGGCGGGTTGCAGGAAAACGGGCGTGACGTCCTGCGGTTTGAAGCCCGCCTGTTGCAGCAGACGCACATAAAGATAGTGGGTATTTGAGCCCTTCGTGAACGCGACACGCTTGCCCTTGAGCTGCGCGAACGATGTAATCGGCGATCCCTTCGGCACGAGCAAGCCTTCGCTCCTGGGCCGCTTCACGCTCTGACCATAGTAGACAAACGGCGCCCCGGCCGCGAGTGCGAACACCGGCGGGGCTTCGCCAACGTCGCCAAAATCGATCGAGCCGACGTTGAGTGCCTCCAACTGAGGCGGCCCCGACGGGAATTCGGTCCACGTCACGTGCACGCCCAGCGGCGCCAGCCGTTTTTCGAGCGTGCCGCGCCCCTTTAGCAACGTCAGCAGCCCCTTCTGATTACCGATGCGCAGCACGCGGCCCCCGGTCGCTCCGGGGGTGCTCGATTGTGCGAATGCGCCCGGGGCCGCGACGGCACCCGCCAGTGCGGCGGCTCCAGTCGTGAGCAAACGCCGGCGCGAGGCAGAAAAAATGGCGGACATGGCGAATCCATCGAAGTTGACAGTGCCGTCCAGACTAATCAGCCGCCGCCTCAATGGGAACGAATCGCTTGTGGAATGCTTATGACGGCGTGTTGGGGGCGAGCCTGCCATCTGATGCGATGAGCCAGGGATACGCCTGAGCGTGGTTCCTGGCCGATACGGTTTGGGATACGGCCCATTTCGAAGAAATGACAGGCCAACAATACTGAGCACTATCGGCGAAGGAGAGACCGGCTCAGACGTAGCGCCGAGACACCAACGCCCAACGACGGAGAGAGGTGCAATGCGCAAACGCCAATGGACGCCCGAGCGATTGAAAGAACTTAAAGAGCGATGGGAGACTGGCATGTCGGCTGCCGACTTAGGGCATCTGTATCCGGATCATACCTACCGCGCCCTGGAAACGCAGGCGCTTAGGGTTGGCGCTCGACGCCCCCCAAAGCCCTCCGTCACGCGCCAGCGAATGCTTCGCTATCTGCAGCGCAACGTCGCGGTCACTACCGTCGACATCGCTACCGATCTGGCACTGCAAACGGGTGAAGTCCGCAAGATCATCAATGCGCTCCATCAGGAGCGGGTTGTGCATATTGAGGCTTATCGAGGGGTCAGCCCCATGTATGCACAAGGTGCGGGCGAAGACATGACGCGGAGTCAGTGGGCCAAAGTCAGAAAGGAAAAGAAAGTCCGTTCTCAGCCGAATTCTATCCCGGTCGAATTTCACGCCGATTGGCCAAAGATCATCGTCATCCGCGCCGAGACAGGGCAGCACGTTCCGCCACGAGACCCATTGATCGCCGCCATGTATGGCAACCCTGTGCCCGATAGAAACGCCTGAATACCCATCTCTCGCGGCGCGCTTTCCCCCCTCATCCTCTCGCCGGCGCCGAATCCCGCTGCAGCCCCGTCCCCTGCGCTTGAACTTCGTGAACGCGACTTCCCTGCGGGATACGCGTGAGATCAACACGCTGACGCCGCCCCCCCCCAAACGGAGCAGCATGCATCCCTATGGCGACAGCTCTCACTGCGGGACCGATGCCCACCCAAAACCGCCTCTCGGGCGCACTTTCATTTAGGCCCGGCCCCATCCTCATTCTTTCAGTGGTGGCCCAAAATGAAATTTCAGACTCACTACTCTTGCAAGGATTGACATGATCTTCCAGACGCTTCGAAATTGCTTTCCCCTGTCTTTGGCGACCACGTCTGTGGTAGCGGCCACGTTGCTGACCGCCCCTTTCGCTAACGCAGCAGCTCTGGCTTCGCCTCAAGCGACAGCGACCCAAATCGACCATCGTCATGTTGCAGAAGCACCCAACATGCCTGTGAAACATGTGAAAAAACATCACAGCAAGAAGCATCACGGCCACAAGCAGAAGAATCACAGCCACAAACGCTAAGCGAATGGCGAAACATCCCTGCCGACGTTTCTAGCGCAAAAGCTCATCGCTCCGATTTTCCCGTCCGAACGACATGGCATTCGGACGGTATTTTTTTGTTCGCTGAGTTGTGGATCGAGATAGTCTCCCGCTCTCGACCATCTTTCGCTTGAGCAGGGATGAGAATTTCTCTCCGGAAATCAGGTCTCCAGATGCTTTCGCATCAGTTCCTCAAACCATTCCAGAAAGACGGTCAACCGTCGAGAGCGCTGGCGTCTGTGAGGGTACAGTAGCGAGACTGGCATTGAAGGCGGCCGGTGGGCAGGCATCACTTCTACCAACTCTCCCGAGTCCAACAAGTACTGCACGTCGAAGCGTGGAATCTGGATCAACCCCAAGCCAGCTCGGCAACAGGCGATATAACCCTCTGCGTTATTCGTCACGACCTGACTGGGAACGTCCACAGTACGTTCGACACCGTCCTCACACAGATACTCCCAAGGCAACTCGCGCCCCGTTGTGGGAGAGGCGTACCCTACCATCGCATGCCCGGAGCCCAGCTCACCCGGATGCTCGGGAGTGCCTTTTTCCTTTAAGTAAGCTGCGCTGGCGCAATTGATTAATGCAATCGTACCTAACGATCGCACCACTAGACTGCTGTCATGCAAGCTCCCCACGCGCACCGCGCAGTCCACACCCTCCTGCACGAGATCGACGGCACGATCGCTTGATCGCAACATCAATCGCAAATGTGGATGCCTCTGCAGCAGCATTGGTAACGCTGGCGCTATCAGTCGACGTGCGATGCGACTGGGCACGTCAATCTGAAGCTGGCCCGACACCTGGCGCGCACTGGCGTGGAACAGCAGATCGATTTCCTCCACGTCTGCCAACAACGCACGCACACGCTCAAGCAACAGCGCACCATCTGCCGTCAGTCGCACCTGCCGCGTGGTTCGATGTAGCAAACGCGCACCAACCTCGCTCTCCAATTGCTGAATGGCGGCAGATGCCGAGGCACGCGGCACATCCAAGGCATGCGCCGCTTTGATGAAACTGCCCATCTCGGCAACCTTCAAGAAGACTCGGTACTGGTCAAATCTATCCATGATCGCCTTTTACCGCTGCGCCTCCGTGGAAGCGGAACAAATAGTCTCTGGATGTTGAGTCCCTACTGAAGATCGCACTGCGATAGAAGCGCGTATGCAGACGAGTCTTAACGAAATGCTCGCCTGCCGACCATCGCATTGTCACCCCCGGGGGACGCGATCCGCAGCGATATCACGTACACGCCCCTCCCATCGGATAGCGGCCGAAAGCGATTCGCTTCGCCTTTATCTCGCGTGGTCGAGAATCACACTCAACTCACTTCGTGGTGTAACCGCCGTTAATGAGAATTGTCTGTCCGGTAATCCACCAGCCATCGCTGACAAGATGACGAATAAACGGCACAACGTCTTCGATGTCAGTGAGCCCAGTCTTGCTGAATGGCGACAGCGCTGCCGCGGTTTTGTGGTATGCCACTGCGTCCTGCCCTTCGGCCGGATAGAAAAAAGGCGTGTCCATCGGGCCTGGACCGACCGCCGTCACCGAAATGCCGCGCGCGCCCAACTCCTTGGCCGCAGCACGGGTGAAATGCTCCACCGGCGCTTTGGTGCCGGCATAAGACGCATAGAACGGCGTGAAAGCCCCTAGCAGCGAGGTCACCAACGTCAGGACTTTTCCATGGTCGTTGACGTGCTTTCCTGCCTCTTTGAGGAAGAAGAACGCCGTCTTCGAATTGACCGCACTCATCTCATCGTATTCGGCTTCGCTAATTTCGACGAGCGGCTTCTTTAGCACCTTGCCTACCGTATTGATCGCAATGTCCGGGCGACCGAATACCTTGACGGTATCGGCGAACAGCTTCTCAACCGCGGCCGCCGTGCTGAGGTCCGCTTGAAAAGCGACTGCCTTGACGCCCAAAGCCTCGATGGCGGCCACTGTTTCGTCCGCATGAGCTTTGCTGGCTTGGCTGTTGTAGTGGACTGCGATAGCTTTGGCTCCGTGCTGTGCCAAATCGCGAGCAATCAATCCGCCCAAGTTCTTCGCACCACCTGCGATCAGAACCACCTTGCCCTTTATCGAGTGATCTGCCATCGAAATCTCCTTCGCGCGTATGTAGCGCGTCAACGAACAAGTGAAGGTTCAAATCTACCCCCTATGCCTCGGCACACCAATTCCCTAATCCCGGATAGACAATCCAGAAAACCGCTCCAATCGCCCTCCCCAAAAAGCTTGCCCGCGCACGATTCATCGCATCCACATTTCCCGCTGCGCTATTCGTGCGTCGCGGATAAGCGCAACTGGCGCGGCGTGACACCGTAGTGGCGCTTGATCTGCGTCGTCAGGTAACTTTGACTGCTAAACCCACATTCGATGGCGATTGAAAGAATGCTGTCATGCGTGTTGCACAGGCGCCGCCGGGCATGCTCAAGTCGCCGCTCAATGACATATTGCATGGGCGTTTTGGAGAACTGGGCTTTGAACGCACCAATGGTGGCGTACTCGCTCAGTCCCAAATACTGAGCCAGATCCGAGAGTCCAATTGTGCCGCCAAGCCGCTGATCGATAAATTGATCCAACGATGCCTTGCTAAACAAATCAACCATCGACTCGAAGGCCAATTTCCGCGCGTCGAGCGCACTGACATTCTTGCGATACGTAGCGCTGGGCGATTCGCCGAAACGTCGGCGATACGCACCGATAAATCTGGCCGAGGGTTCGAACCCGTAGGCACGCAACGTGCCGACAAAAGTTAGATCCGCTCCCTGAAGTAGCGCACGGTGCACGCCCCGCAATCGGGCGTCGAAAAACATTTCCCGGGACGTTCGCCCGGTGATCCTCACAATCGCATTCTCAAGCCCGCCAATGGGACACCCAAGTGCGTAAGCAATGGTGCCCAATGTCTTCCATCGGCTGGGTTCCGACTCGATCATGGCAAGGGCGGAGCGTGCTTCAGCTTCCGAGACGGTAGCGCCGTTCTTGATGATTTCACTGAAGTTGCTTTTGTGCCCGGAAATGATGAGCCTTAGCATATGCTCGTAGAGCATCCGCGCGGCAATCTCCGGCATGGGTGAAAGACGCATCATTCTGCGCAGACAATCCGCTGCAAGGTTCCATTGCACCGCGAGGGCTGGTGCTACCGGCCGTAGATCGAACTGGATTGGGCCGGGCAGTGGATGCCCCATCCAACGCGCCACAAAATCGTTCAAATCGTAAGCGTCCAAGATTACCGACAGGTGGCCGAATCCTTCAGGCTGGGTGACGCAAGTCGAATTTCCGATCGACGAGATTGGCAACACGTCGCCAATGCCACATTGGATACTCGAGCCCGCCGATGTATAAGTCGCACCGCCGCGCTCACACGAAAGGAATAGGTAGTTCGGCCGACGGCCATCCGAATGGAAATGAAATGGCATCTCGTAGTCGACGTCGTAGATCCCGATACCCTGCCACTCAATCCCGGACATGTTGACGTCTTTACGCTCAGCGTGCTGAGCGCGGAAAGTATTACCCGCATAGATTTTCTCTATGAATTCCGAAACCTGATCTGGCTCATTACTGCGAAAGCCGTACGTCTTGAGTTTCTGCACAAGCATGGTGAATTTCAGGAAGGTGGTAACGAATATGAGGGGAGAATCGTTATCGGAAGAATAGTCCACCTAAGCGCATGCATCATGGACGTGCGTGAATACCACCTATCGAAGTGCGTGCGCAGCTCGACTGGGGACTCGTCAGGCATTCGACCACTCTGGTATGCGATCACGACTTGTGGGCACCGAATTCACACACACTACGCTCACTCGTGGAATTGTGCAGAGCGCCCTTGGGCCATCATGGTTCGCCGGAAGTTTTGGCCTCCGGCATGGACAACATCTCGTCCACCATCGATTCGGCGACCGCTCTTGCGATATCTTCCGCGCTAACGAGCGGCACGTTCTGGGCCGTGCATTCTTGGTGTTGTCTCTTGAGGTCGCCCTCACGCCCGGAGACACTCAATTCAAGCAACCAGCTCGACACACCGTCCAATCGGGTCGCAGCGATATGAATTCGAAACCCACGATAAATATATTCAAGAACAAACTTGGTTCCCAACCTCACCAACCCTCACTGATCTCATACGAGCTTCGAATTACGCCTGGCACGAACGACTGCCTCGACTGACTTCGCCAAGCCATGTATCGAACGAGAATTCTCCGACGGCGCGCCGAAGCGTTCCTGACTTTACTCAAAAAAACCGCTCGATCTCACGAGGCGGCGCGACTCCCATTCGCGATTTCTCTTGAAAATTAACAATAGACGATCATAAATATTGCGTGGCCAGCAGGGTACTCCCACAGCCCAAAAGCAGCTGCCCCCGTTACTATGTTCGCACCTCGATAATCGAGGTTTTGGCCAGCCAGGCCCGGCATGATTCCCGCCCCCAGTCGTAACCACGATCCGGGGGGTGTTGTCACCGGGTCTGGTGGGTGGCTGGTGATCGCTGATAGGGGTTTGGCACGGACATTCCGACGCCGTCCGTAACGTGGATGCCGAGACTTGCCACCAGGGTTCTTGCAGGCCAATTCACTTTTTGTGCCAACTGCAATGCAAAACTTTCCACTTCATGACGCCGTCGATGTCTTCATCGGCGTCGACGTCGGCAAAGGCCACCACCATGCCGTCGCTCTCGATCGCAACGGCCGTCGCCTCTACAACAAGGCCCTGCCTAACGATGAGGCCCAACTGCGCGCCCTCATCAATGAGTTGAAAGCCCACGGCCAGCTCCTGTTCATCGTCGATCAGCCGGCTACCATCGGCGCACTGCCGCTGGCCGTAGCCCGCGACGCCGGTGCGCTCGTCGCCTACTTGCCAGGTCTGGCTATGCGTCGCATCGCCGACCTGCACGCAGGCGAAGCAAAGACCGACGCGCGCGACGCCGCCGTCATCGCAGATGCCGCACGCACCATGCCGCATACGCTGCGCTCATTGCGTCTGGCCGATGAGCCGCTCGCCGAACTGACCATGCTCTGCGGTTTCGACGACGATCTGGCCGAGCAAGTCAATCAGACCAGCAACCGCATTCGCGGCCTGCTCACGCAGATTCATCCCGCGCTTGAGCGCGTGCTCGGGCCTCGCCTGGATCACCCCGCCGTGCTTGATCTGCTTGAGCACTACCCCTCGCCCGCAGCACTGGCCGCCGCCGGCCAAAAAACGCTGGCGAATCGCCTGATTAAGCTCGCGCCACGCATTGGCAAAAGCCTGGCCGCTGACATCGCGCAAGCGCTTACCGAGCAAACCGTAGTCGTGCCTGGCACTCATGCCGCCACACTGGTGATGCCGCGCCTCGCCCAACAACTGGCCGCCCTGCGCAAGCAACGCGACGAGATGGCCGCCGAGGTCGAACGCCTGGTGCAAAGCAACCCTCTTTGGCCGGTCCTGAGCAGCATGCCCGGAGTCGGGCTCAGGACCGCAGCGCGACTCCTGACCGAGGTGGCGCACAAGGCCTTTGCCTCGGCCGCCCACTTGGCGGCCTATGCCGGCCTAGCGCCGGTGACCCGGCGCTCTGGCTCCTCGATTCGAGGCGAGCATCCCTCTCGGCGTGGCAACAAGGTACTCAAACGCGCCCTGTTTCTCTCGGCCTTTGCAGCTTTGCGAGACCCGATCTCAAAGGCTTACTACAGCCGAAAAATCCAGCAGGGCAAGCGCCACAACCAGGCACTTATCGCGCTGGCTCGCCGGCGCTGCGACGTCCTTTTTGCCATGCTGCGCGACGGCACTTTTTATCAACCCAAAACTGCCACCAGTGCTTGACGAACTACATAGGCCCCCCCCCCCGAATTCTTCAATCTGCCCAAACGGTCTCTCTTCATGCCAGCAAAGCGCGAGTGAATCGCCCCGGATTTGGAGGGGCTCCAACTCTTGAGAAAATGGAGCCATGAACAAGAAATCGAGCAAGTTTTCCCCGGAAGTCCGGGAGCGCGCAGTGCGCCTGATGCGCGAGCAGCGTAGCGAGCATCCTTCGCTGTGGGCGGCAGTCGAGTCGATTGCACCGATGATCGGCTGCACGCCGCAAACGCTGAACGATTGGGTCAAGCGCGACGAGATCGATAACGGCAACGTGCCGGCCTGACCACGAGCGTGCGTGAGTGCCTGAAGGCGCTGGAGCGCGAGAACAAGGAATTGCGCAAGACCAACGAGATTCTCAAACTGGCCAGCGCGTTTTTCGCCCAAGCGGAGCTCGACCGCCGTATCAAGTCCTGAAAGCCTTCATCGATCAGCATCGCGACACATTCGGGGTCGAGTCGATCTGCAAGGTTTTGCGGATTGCCCCGTCGGGTTACTGGCGCCATGCTGCGCAGCTTCGCGATCCATCGAAGCGCTGCACCCGAGTCAAGCGTGATGACGTGCTGTGCCCGGAAATTCAGCGTGTCTGGCACGCCAACATGCGGGTCTACGGCGCAGACAAGGTCTGGACGCAGATGAACCGGGAGCAAATTCGTGTAGCCCGCTGCACGGTCGAGAGATTGATGCAGCGCCTGGGATTGCAAGGCGCGGTTCGCGGCAAACGGGTTCGCACGACGATTCCAGATGTCTCGGCACCTCGTCCGCTGAACCGGGTCAATCGCCAATTTACGGCCGACCGGCCGAATCAGCTCTGGGTTTCCGATTTCACCTACGTTTCGATGTGGTAAGGCTGGCTGTACGTGGCGTTCGTCATCGACGTGTTTGCGCGGCGCATCGTTGGCTGGCGGGTGAGTCGTACCATGCGCACCGACTTCGTGCTCGATGCGCTTGAACAGGCGCTGTACGCCCGCCAACCGGGCGACGACGGGACGCTGGCCCATCACTCCGACAGCGGGGGCGCAATATGTTTCCATTCGGTACACCGAGCGACTTGCCGAAGCGGGCATTGAGCCATCGGTCGGCAGTCGCGGCGACAGCTATGACAACGCCCTGGCGGAAACGATCAACGGTCTATACAAAACGGAACTGATTCACCGACGAGCGCCCTGGAAAACAAGGGAATCCGTCGAGCTCGCCACCCTGGAATGGGTAGCCTGGTACAACCATCATCGGCTGATGGAACCGCTGGGCTATATCCCGCCAGTCGAGGCTGAGGCAAACTACTACAGACAACTTAGAAATACTGCTGAAGCGCCTGCGTTAACTTAAACCAACCGGCCTCCTCAAAAGCCGGGGCGATTCAGTACCTGCGCAACGTTAAAGGCTTCGGTTGGAATCACAAGCGCGTCTAGCGCATCTACCGGCAGTTGGAGTTGAACCTGCGCACAAGTCCCGCAAGCGACTGGTGCGTGAGCAGCCCGAGCCGTTGCTGGTGCCATTGACCCTGAATGAAAGTTGGTCGATGGACTTCATGCGCGACCAGTTGGCCGACGGCCGCAGCATCCGGCTGCTCAATGTCATCGACGACTTCAACCGCGAAGGTCT
Source organism: Pandoraea sp. (assembly GCA_031291335.1). Taxonomy (GTDB): domain Bacteria; phylum Pseudomonadota; class Gammaproteobacteria; order Burkholderiales; family Burkholderiaceae; genus Pandoraea. Next base: position 15,607 of record JARLJF010000015.1, read on the forward strand.
ATGCATCGACGTAGACTTCTCGCTGCCGTCACCACGAGTGATCCGCGCCCTGGACAGATCATCGAGTGGCGAGGCTGTCCAACGGCGATTCGTTGAGACAATGGCTTCGAATACGTCAGCGACGCGCTCAGGGACTGGGCGCAAAAGCGAGGAATCAAGCTGCAATTCATCCAGCCAGGTAAGCCTCAACAGAACGCCTATATCGAGCGATACAACTGGACAATGCGGTATGACTGGCTGGCGCACTATCTGTTCGAAACCGGCGCCGAAGTCCAGGACTACGCGACCAAATGGCTATGGTCTTACAATCATGAGCGCCCAAACATGGCGCTCGGTGGCATAACCCAGAAACAACGATCGGCCACCATGGCCTAACCTCTACTTCCAGCGACTGCTAGAAATGGGGGGATACCGGGCTAGCGCTTAAATGCAATACGTGAGGACATGGTCGAACTGCCGTTGTGATCTGGAATCGTCTTCAGATATCCCAAAACACCGCTAGTGATTTCTGAAAAAATCGGCCCAGCTACAGCCGCACCGTAAAAGGATCCACGTCTCGGTGTATCAATCATGATAGCAACAACAATCTGCGGAGCCGACATCGGGGCTATACCGACCATCAACGCGAAATATTGCCCGCTAGCATAGCCTTCTCCGTTGAACTTGCGTGCTGTGCCGGTCTTTGCCCCGACGCGGAAATCAGAGAGACGGGCAATTGCGGCAGTGCCCCCAGGTTCGACCGCTGATTCCAACATCCGTTGTACCGATTTCGCTGTTTTGGATGCGATTATTCGTACTCCTTGAGTAACGAATTTTCGATGGTAGATTGAGAGTGGAAGCTTAATCCCATCGTTCGCAAGTACTTGATAAGCGCCGGCGAGTTGAATTAGCGAGACTGAGAGGCCATATCCGTAGGCCATCGTCGCCTTTTCTATCGGGTGCCACTGGTTAGGCGGGCGTAATACGCCCGCAGTCACTCCAGGAAATCCTCGCAGCGGGGGGGTGCCAACGCCGAAATCTCGGAAGTTGTTCCACATTAGTTCGTTGGGGATTCGCTCGGAGATCTTTGCCATCCCGATGTTGCTCGACTTCGCGATAATTTCGGATGTCGTAATGACCCGGTGATTCGACGTGTCGTGAATTGTGCTTCCGTGAAAATGGAGAACGCCGGGCGACGTATCGAAACGCGTATTTGTACCAATGATGCCCTTATCAAGCGCGAGAGCGACAACAATAGGCTTTATGGTGGAACCAGGCTCAAATGCGTCAGTTAGCGCTCTGTTCCTAAGAGGGGAAAGGCCATCAGCACTCGGGGCATTGGGGTCAAATGTCGGCAAGTTTACCAGTGCGAGTATTTCCCCCGTATTGGTGTCGATGACCGCGGCACATCCAGCCTTTGCCTTGGATTTTTCTACCCCCGTGCTGAGAGCATCAAACGCCATCCGTTGTACATTGCGATCGATGGACAGGACAACATCGGAAGGGGGCACGGGGAGGCCTCGATACTCGGGATCAGCCACAACGTTTCCAAGGCGGTCAACGGTCACCGTGCGCGTCTCGGATTTGGAGCGCAGTCTTCCATTGGCGGCTAACTCCACGCCTTCCTCCCCATTTCCTGCTCGGCCGGCAATCCCAACTACCTGGGCTGCCAGCTTTCCTTCGGGGAAGTATCGTTTCTCGTTCTTCAGTCCGTATACGCCGGGGATGTGTTCAGCAAGTAGTTCGAGTGCTTGCTCTGTTGCCACGGTGCGCTTCAAGTAGATGAAGCGACTTTGCTCATGTTGGTATTGGGAAATACGGGCTTGAGAAACGGACAGTGCGATTGCCAGGAATCGAATTTGATCTAGACTAGCATTCACGAAGAACTTGGGGTCGACCCATAGGTCGTAGACCGGCTCGCTAATTGCAAGCACATTGCCATTGCGATCGACAATTCTGGCTCGTGGGGCCACGAGCAACGTGCGCCGTTCTGTTCGAGAACGCCCGTGCGAAATATAGAAACTTGAGTTTAGTCCCTGTATCCACAATGCTCGTCCGATCAACGCGACGAAGGCGAGAAAGAAAAGGAAAACGACGGCGCGGGAGCGCCACCGATAGTCGTTCCGGGCGGAGAGCAATGCTTCGGATTGCCGAATTTGATTCGTCATACTTCAGTTCGCTATGTGCCATGAATGCGCTCGTCGGTGTTACGCAAGAGGTTCTATTTAGTAAGCGCTGGCACGGAGGAGGGGGTGCAGCTTTTATCTGCTTCGGATGATCAAGCATTGCCGATGCATAGGACATGGGACGTTACCTAATCGCACTTGCCGGGATACTCGGAGTCACGCTGGGCTGGGGGGCTATGTGTAGTGGTCTAATCCCTTCGGACACTCATTTAGGCGAGAATGCTCGCCATGAAGAGGTGTCTGATGACCAAACAACGTCGTTCGTTTTCTCCCGAGTTCAAGCGTAATGCCGCGGCACTGGTCCTTGATCAGAGCTACAGCCACATGGATGCATGCCGTTCTGTCGGCGTTGCCGAGTCCGTTTTGCATCGATGGCTTGATCAGCCCCAACTTGAACGCCGGGGTGTTACCCCTCAGAGCAAAGCCCTCACCCCGGAACAGCAGCGTATCCAGGAGCTTGAGGCGCGCATCGATCGCCTCGAGCGCGAGAAGGCCATTTTAAAAAAGCCATCGCGCTCTTAATGTCGGAAGGGATCGAACTTACGCGCCGATCGAGCAACTCGCCAAAGGTGAGCCCATAGCCTTACTCTGCGCGCTTTTTGAGCTTCCGCGATCTTGCTTCTACGCCTATCGTCAGCGGC
>JARLJF010000134.1 GCA_031291335.1 Pandoraea sp.
ATGACGCGACGAGGAATACCGTCACCATGACGCGATTCAGGATTTTTGGCGGGACGTGTCAATGCGACAGAATGTCGCAGGTGCGACAAGTTGTCGCGCAACCCGCATGAACCGTGCAATTGGGCAATTTTCAGGGGGCGCCGGCAGCGGTCATGTCGCGGGGATCGCAATGGCGGCAAGCCGGGCGACCGGGACGGATAGGGCTCGCGGGGAGCCTGACGCCAGCGTCGTCGTGCAGCGCAACATCGATTCTTCGAATAAGCGACAAAGCTGGGGTAAATCCCGGGGGCGCGACGCCCCCTTCCCCATCGACGTCACGAAAAGCCACTAAGGTCACGACTCGAACGGGTTCTTCACCTGTCGTGCCGTTGTGTCGCCTGAGGTGTCCGCATGCGCCGGCAGATCGGCGCTGACGAGCGCCGCCACCACGGCATCGAGCACCGTCTTGAGCGCCTGCGCCTGACGAAGCCCTTCGGCATCTCGACGAATGTCCAGGTTGCCGAAGATGGCAACGTGATCCGAGTGGTTTTCGACGCTCAGCTCACCCAGCGCGAGCGCATCGGCATCGTTGGCGAACGGGGCGAACTTGGCATTGGCAGAAGACGAAGCGGACATCTGGGGCTCCTGAATCGAGAAGAAAATCAATCGTCGAGGTCGACCAAAGCGATCGTCCCCGTCGTCGACCCGGCAACGCTCGGGGCATTGCCGCCTTGCTTAGCGGATGATCGTACGCAAGAAGTCGAGCACCGTCTGCACCTCGCGATACGACGGCACGTCCGGGTCACGCTTGCGCTTGCCACCGGCAGCCTTGGGCGCGGGCAGACGCATTGCCGTACGCTTCACCTCCGCCGGCATGCCGGGGAAGAAGTCGATGCCGGCCAGCGTCTCGAGTTCGGCCACGCTCACCACCGAATAGTCGCCCGTGGCTTCGTTCGCGACAAGGTAGGCGCCCGCCTGCTTGCGCTTCGGGTCGTAGACCACCTTGTAGATCTGCGTGGGCACCATGACCCGATTGCCGACCTGTGTGATCGTTTTGCCCTTGAAGAGTGGCCCGGTGAGGACGAACAGTTCACCGCGATCCTGCGCGAGCTTGCGCACGCTCGACTCGATACCCGCCCACAAATAGCGATTGTTCTCGCTGTTCTGCGGCACCATGTTCGACAGCGAAAAGCTCTCCGACTGCGCTTGCGCGTCCGGCATATCGGCCGAGGGCGCCATGTGCCCGCGGTCGTACCCGGAGCGCACGTAATCGCGCAGTTCCGCGCGCTCCCCCGGCGGAAGCTGCGATTCTGCGTGGAAGTTGTTGACGCGAGAGATCTGACGCGCGTTGCTCAAGCCATCTCGCGTGAGACGTTCCGCCGACCAGAGCGGCGTGCGCGTCACCCCCGAATGCATGACGCCGAACGCACTGAAGCACACCTCGCGTGCGTTGCGCGTCATTGCGGCGTTGGTAATGTCGGGCGCGGTGCCGGCCCAGTAGTGATCGCCGCACGCCGAAACGGCTGCCAACGCATCGCCCGGCAATGCCGTGATGGCCACTAGGGAAGAAAGGGAAACCAGAGAGGCCAGGGAGACTGCCAACTGCCCGGTCATCGCGCGCAGGTGGCTTGCGCGCACTGCGGTGACCGTCCATCGAAACTGCTTCATCGCACGACTTTGGGTAAGACGTCAGGGGGTGCGATTGTAGCGGATGAACGGCTATTCGGGGACGACGTTCCCCGCGCCATAGGCGGCGCATTGCAAGGTCTGAGCGGGGCCGAGGTTGTCGCACTCGTCCGCTTGCGCAGTCGGCAACCACGCCTGCTCGAGAAAGAGCAGACAAAGCACCAGCGCGAGCATGAGGAGCAGCGTTTTCATTGCGGCGTCCGAGTAGGGTTGCCGCATTGTATGCGGGGACGTCACCACGCGACCTGTCCCCGCCCCACTGAATTGTTTCGATTCGTTACCGCTGCGCGCGATAGCCGAACGCAGACCGCTGAGACCGCTCAGGCCCCGGGTACGTCGCCACGCTGGGCGACGAGCGCGGCCAACGGCTCGTTCATCGGCCCATCGGCACGCAGCCCGTCGACGACACCGACGCGATCGGGCATCGCGCGATTCTGCGACATCTTGAATTTGCCTTCGATGCGGCGAATCGGAATCTCCACACCGACGATGGCGCGCAGCATGCCGTCGATGAAGTCGGCCGGGGCGTCTTCCACTGCCCACGGTGCCGTGCGTCCTTGCTCCTGCGATTGTGTGAGGTCCCCCACGAGGCGTCGCAACCATGCCGCATCGTCGATCACGCGCGGCTTGCCCCACACATGCACCGCGGCGTAGTTCCACGTCGGCACCACTTTGCCGTGTTCAGCCTTGGCGGCATACCACGAAGGGGTGATATACCCATGCGGCCCCGTGAACGCGATCAGACAATCGTCGACATCACGCAGCGCCTCACCATGCGGATTGGCCCGCGCCAGATGCGCGCGCAGCGTACCGAATTCGCCTTCGTCGGGATACACAAGGAAAGGAATCGAATCGGCAATCAAGCCCTGCGAACCGGCGCTCACAAGCAGACCGAGCGGATGCGTGCGAATGAGATCGTGCAGAACTTCGGGACGACTCTCGGTAAAGGCGGCGGGCTGATACATCGATGGCTCCGGACAAAATCGGCGGGGATGGAATAACGCTTAGCGTACGTCCGCCCGTGGCCCTTAGCAAAGACCCAATACTTATGATTTTTTTGGTACCACCAAGGTGTCGGCACCCTCTGCGCCGTCTGCACCGGTCAGCCGCTGGCAGGCAACCCGGCCCGCCGGCGGCACCGGCATCCGTATCAGAGGAAGGACTTGGCCTGATCGAGAATCTTGTCGCAGACCTGGCGCGTCAATTGCTCCTTGAGCCCGCCGCCATTCAGGTCCACCGTCTTGCCGTCCGGTGAGGACAACAGCCCCTTGGCGCCATCGAGATAGCCAGGGCTGGCGGCTGGCGATCCCGATTGGGTGCCGATCTTGCCGAGCAACTTGTCTTTGACGTCGGTCGCCGAACTCAGATTTGCGCCGTTGAGATAGTTGTTCTTGATACAGAACTGCAACACGCCGGTCGCATTCCCCACGCTGCCGGACGTCAGCGACCCGGCCGAGCCCAGCCCGCCAAGGCTGCCGGCCAGACCGCCGGCACTGGTGCCGCCTGAGTTTCCGCCAACGGCGTTCTTGAGCAAATCGAGTTGCGCCTGCGCGTGCATGGGGGCACTGAGGGCCAGCGCGAGCGCGATGCCCGCCCCTAACACTGAGGCGCTGGTTCTCTTCCCACCGGCTTCAGCCAAACATTCCGTGCGTCGCGACATACGATCCTCCGTGATGTAAATGACGTGGGTCAGGTCGGCTCACTATAGCAGGACGTCTGCGCAGCAACGATGAATCGCACTCCGTGGGAAGTGTCAGGGCGTCAGGCGTCAGAACAGCGCGGCGGCGGCATCGACCACCTCGGGAACGACGACACTGGCATCGACGCCCGCGTTCTCCTTGAGCAGGAAGACCAGATGATGCCCGGCAAGCAGTTCGATGCGCCGATCGCGTGCAAACTCCTCCACGCCGTCGTCGAACGCCCCCGTCGTAATCAGCATGCCGCGCGCCGCGCCGATCTGCTGCATCTCGGTGAGCATGGCCCGGGCGGCGGTTATCTCGAGCCGCGCACCGGGCGTCATCTCGCGATAGATGTGCACGACGACATCACCACCGAAAATCGGATGCGGGTCCCACGCGCGGCAAGTCAGCATGCCCGGCGTCTCGCTCGGCAGCAGCGGCGGGCCTTCGAAGCCATGGGAGCGCAACAAGTGGAACATCACTTGCGTGAAGTCCTTGTCGTTGAGCGTCATCAGATTGAAGCGGCGGTCGACGGCGACGTCGGCGTCCGTGACGACCTGCGTCATGTCGACGCCTGCCACCGGCGAAATCGCCTCCAACGCTTCGGGACGCGCAGAAACACGCGCTCCCAGCGCCGCGAGATGCGTCACCGGATCGCCTTCCGTCAGCGTGAGCGCCGCGAAGTCGGCACGCGCCACATGGGCGCTCGCCAGACACACGCGTGCGTCGCCATTGGTGGCGTACACGTTGAAAACGATGGCGTTCACGTGGCGCAACGGGTCGGCCGAGAACAGTTCATGCAGCGAACGAAGCACGATCTGGCGCAGCGCATTGGCGTAGACCTGCGCCCGCATCGCCTCACCTGCGGGTACTCCCTGAATGAGATTTTCCGCGGCGTTGTAGTGGTACTCCAGCGCGACGGGTACCGCAGCGTCGAGCGTCGGCACGTCGTAGCCGATGGCCAGCAGCTTGTGGTTCTCGACGTAATGCGCGGCGAGCGTCTGCACGAACGCTTCCGGATACGGACTACGGCTGAGCACGACGCGCGCATAGCCGGTGACGGCCGCCGCCTCGCCGCGCAACAGCGCGCCTTCGAAATCGGCCACGGCCGCATTGTGACGCGCGCTCTCGGCACGCACGGCTTCCGTGGCCTTCTGCTGCGCGATCTGGAGAATCATCGAGCCTTGCGTGCGTCGGATCTTCGACGCCTCGTACTCGCGCTCCGCGTGCACGAATTCGCTGCGCGCCTTGGAGACGGCCTGCTCATAGCGTCCCGATGCCCCAGGCATGGCCAGCGCGAGCCGGCCCGGCTTTTCGGGCGCGAACGTTTCCCACTCGGGTTTGGCCAGAATCTTGGGGAGATGCCGGGTATCGAGCACCGGCGCAGTGTTGCGTGCGCGCAGGTCGGCCGGCGGGATGCGCAGGTCGCGCGCAAGCCCCTCAGCAAGCAACCGCTCGAGCCGCGCGACTTCCAGCTTGGCTCGCGCACCTTGCGCGGCCGCTTCGGCCTGCCCCAACGCCAATTGCAAGCGTTCACGAGCGGCAGGGTCGGCGGCAGGCGCCTCTTCCATAGCGCGCTGCGCCTGATCCACGGCGCGGACCTCCGCGAGCGAGCGGGCCTGCATTTGCGCGTTCTGCTGCTCGCGCGTGTGCGCGGCGCGCCAGAATTCTCGCGCCAGACGATCGATGATGCTGTCGAATCCCCGGTTCACTACTGCCCCCGCATGCGATATTGATTTTGTTTTGCCAAGCGAACTACAACAACCAAGACTGCTGTGACTTCGTTCGACGTCTGTGTTGACGGATCTGCCTGCCGCTCAGCGGCCCGGCTGCCACGCCTCGAAGCGCGGTACGTTGCGATAGTCGAGCCAAGGCACTTCGTGCGACGTCCAGATATGAAATTGCGCCCGGAGTCCCGGGTCCTCATCGAGCGAAGCGACGCGCACGATCACGTTGGGCTGACCGTCCCGCATGGCAACCAGATGGGTGCCGCACGACGGACAGAAATAGCGCGCCTTGTCCGGTGACGACCGGAACGACGCGACATGTTCCGCCCCGCGCGTGAAGCGGAAATGCGCATGCAACGCTGGCGCCGTCGTAGTGAACGCCGCACCGTGCGCCTTTCGGCACGTGACGCAGGAACAATGAGCGATGGGGCCTGAAAACTGGTCCACCTCGTATGCGACCGCGCCGCACAGACAACTGCCCTTCATCACGCCCCCTCCCTCGAACCGGCCGCCGCGACTGGCAACTTCCGACATTTACGTAGGGGACGATTGTAGGACGTTGCCCCCTCCCCCAGCAAAAAAATCTTTCCCTTCCTTGCCGCCCGAGCATGTCACAGGCGCAACGCACACGCCCTGATCGTCATCAAATCGCCATGACGGCGGCGCAATGTCGAGCGTTGCGCCACACCGGGACGTCTGGCGAGCCGCGAGCTACCCCACGTCGTGCCCGGTGACATTCAACGCGGCGTGCATGCTCTCAATCCGGGATTTGACGCCTCACCGCTGTCAATGGCGACTACCCTATTGCGGTTCCATCGCCTGTCGATGCCCACGCTTTGCCGAACCCACGTCATGAACGAACTGGCTCCGAACTCACGACCGACAGCAGCACCCGCCGCCTCGCCCGCCCTCACCTCGCGCCCGTGTCTGCGCACCGCATGGCTGAGCGCGGTGGCCTGCCTGTTGCTGGCGCTCGTCGCCATTCCCTGGATCGACCGGCCGGTGGTGGACTTCGCACACCTGCACACGCAGGGCACGCGCTGGATTCAGCACGTCGCGGAATTGCCCTCGCCGCTGTTCGTGCTCGCGTGGCCCACGTTCGTGATCTTGGGTGCGATGCTCATCTGGCGACGTCAACTGCCCGTGTGGGCCACCACGCTGTGGCTGTCGGCAGGCGCCGTGGGCGTCGGCAGCGTGCTCAAGCAAGGCCTGAAGTTCACGCTCGGACGCACCTGGCCGGCGACATGGATTCATGAGAATCCGTCGTATCTGCGCGACGGCGTGTTCGAATTCCGGTTTTTCGGTGGCGACGGCGCGGGCTACGCGTCGTTCCCCTCGGGGCACCTCACCGTCATTCTCGCGTTCACCACGGTGCTCGCGCTGCGGCACCGTGCGCTGCGCTGGCCGTGCGCCGCAGCCATTGCACTGACGGGCTTCGGCCAGATCGCCGCCGCCTACCACTGGACGAGTGACGCACTCGCGGGTGCCCCGCTCGGCATCGCGGTCGGCACGGCGTTCGTTGCCGGCTGGCAGCGCTGGGGCACCCGCCTGGGCGCGTGAGAAGGTCGGGGCGCAGAAGAACAAGGGGCAAAGGGCATTGAGGACGTGGACGTGGACGGCGACGGGGTGGCCATTTCGTGAATCGGCGAGATCACCGCATAATGGCCGCTCATAACGATAAACCCGAGACTGCCCTCAACGGCTAGTCGCTTGCGCCGCCCGAAGGCCGCCGCCCGTCTGCACGGTTTGTACCGATGCGCGGGCGCACCACGGCGCTACCGCGCGACGACGTTGCCAAGCCGCCCGATTCATGACTGTCGATCCGTTGCTTCCCCTCATCGTTGGCGCTTGCGTCGCTGGCTTCGTGCAAGGCTTGTCCGGCTTTGCGTTCAGTCTGGTCGCCCTGTCCTTCTGGGCGTGGTCGCTGCCACCCACGCTGGCAGGTCCGCTCGCGGCCTTCTGCTCGCTCATCGGCCAGCTTCTGGGATTACGCGCCACCCGCCGGGCGGTGCCGCTCGATCGCCTCGCCCCCTTCGTGCTGTGCGGCCTGATCGGCGTGCCGGTCGGCGTGTGGATCCTGCGTTATCTCGACCCCGTGTGGTTTCGGGCCGGCATCGGCGCGATCCTCGTGATTTACTGCTCGATCCTGCTGCTCGCGGCTCACCTGCCGCGCATTCAGCACGGCGGACGCGCGGCCGACGGCATCGTCGGCTTCATTGGCGGTGTGATGGGCGGCATCGGCGGCCTCGTCGGCGTAGTGCCCACGCTGTGGTGCACCCTGCGCGGCTGGGACAAGGACATGCAGCGCGCCGTCATGCAGATCTTCTTCATCGTCATGCACACGCTCACCATCGTCCTGTATGCGGTGCATGGCGTCATCACGATGCAGACGCTGCATGTGTTCGCGATTGCCGTGCCGTCGATGATCCTGCCGACACTCGCGGGCGCATGGGCCTACAAGTTTCTCTCCGATCACACGTTCCGGCGCATGGTGCTTGCCCTGCTCGCCTGCTCCGGGGTGACGCTGCTCGTGGGCACCGTGCCCGAACTGCTCGCGCGGTAACATCTCGCTGACGGCGATGACACACCCGACACAATCAAACGCGACGAACCCGATACGCCCGATATACCCGACAAACGCGCGGATTGACGCAAACGGGCATCAGGGCACGGCGTTACGATGGCGGTACCGATACCCTCCCCTGGGTTCGCTACCCGCCCTCGCACCATGCCTGCCGTTGCCTCGTTTCTCGATCGTGCCGCCGCAGGTAACGCGCTGGCCGAAGTGCTCGCGTCACATGAATTGATCACACGCTGCGCCCCACCCCTGGTGCTGGCCATTCCTCGGGGCGGAGTGCCGGTGGCGCTGCCCATCGCCCGCCAATTGAACGGGACACTCGACGTCCTGCTCGCCCACAAGTTGCGTGCCCCCCATCAATCGGAACTGGCAGTGGGCGCCGTCGACGAATTCGGCGGCATCTTCCTCGCCGATCACGCGCTGTCGCTCGGCGCGACGGGCACCTACCTCTCGCATGAAACGGCGCGTCAGCGGGCCCTCATTCAGCAGCGGCGGCAAAACTATACGCCGGGACGCGGCGCGCCGCATGTGCAAGACCGGCCGGTCGTGGTCGTCGACGACGGTATCGCCACCGGCGCGACGATGATCGCGGCATTGCGGGCGATGCGGCGTCTCGGGGCGACACCACTCATCGCTTGTGCGCCGGTCGGCGCGCGCGACGCCGTCGCGCGTCTGGCCACCTTGGCCGATGCCGTGGTCTGTCTTGAAACGCCTGAACCGTTCTACGCGGTGAGCGTGGTGTACAGCGATTTCGCACAGACCGACGACGCCACCGTCATCGCGCTGCTCGCCATGGCGGCGGATCGTCCGTAGGTCGCTGCCGACATCCGTCTCTCAGGGAAGGCTCGCCGTAGCGGCATACCCCGCGATTGCACTACACTTGAGCCTGCTGCGCGCTATCCCCCAACGGGAGAAACGAGCGCGTTGCCTGCGCCGCCTCTTGCCCCTCAGTTTCGACGGAGCCTGTGATGACGACGTCCCTGATTCTCAACGTGATTGGCCCGGATCGCCCGGGCCTGGTCAATGCGATCGCCGATCGCGCCGCTGCCTCCGGTGCCAATTGGCTGGAGAGCCGCCTCGCCAATCTTGCCGGACAGTTCGCCGGCATCATCCATCTGCAAGTCCCCGACGACCACGCCGAGGCGCTCACGCAAGCCTTGCACTCGCTCGAAACGCACGGCCTGCAAATCTCCGTCACGCGCGCGCAAAGCGCCGCCGCCGATCCGGCCGCCCGTACGCTGCAACTCGACCTAGTCGGGCAGGATCACCCGGGCATCGTCAAGGAAATCTCGCACGTACTCTTCTCGCGCGGCATCAGCATCGACGAACTGGCGACGGAATGCGTTGAGGGATCGATGTCGGGTGGCACCCTGTTCCGCGCGACGGCCCGCCTTCACGTGCCAGCGAGTGTCAGTACGGAATCGCTGCGCGAGACGCTGGAAAGCCTTGCCGACGACCTGATGGTCGATGTCGAACTCGATTCGCCTGCCGGTGCGTGAGCGCGCACCGATGAAGCGAGCCTTCCTGTTCGTCCTCGGGGCGGTAGCGATCCTCGCCCTGCTCTCGCTGCTCCCGCTGCCGTTCGAGCGCCAGACGCACGTGGTCAACACGGTCACGCTGCGCGCGCCGCCGCAGGCCGTCTACGACTACGCCACCACGCCCGATAACTGGCCGAAGTGGCATCCGGCATCGATCAACGTACAAGGAGCGACCGACCATCCGCTCAAGGCAGGAGAAGAAGTCGCCGAAGAATTCCGGCTCGCGGGCCGTCACGGCATCGTTCACTGGAAGGTCGTTGACGCGAATCCACCGCTCGAATGGCGCATTGAAGGCCAGATCAACCGGCGTCCGTCCGGTGAGATTCGCTACAAGCTCACGCCCGATGGCACCGGCACACGCTTCGAGCGCGACTTCATCTATCGCACGCCGAATCTGCTCTTCCTGATTCTCGATCCGATCTTCATCGGGCCGCGCATGCGGGGGGAGTCGTCGCAAGCCGCGAAGCAACTCGAACAGGTCTTCGAGGCGCTAACCCCCACCACGCCTGCACCGGCGTCGATACCGGACTCCGCCGCGAGCGCCGCCCCGGCTCAGTGACCGTGCAGAGCGCGGGAGTGAGGCTCACACGCCTTATTCGTTGAACGTCGCGGCCATCGTCTCGGCCGCGGCCTCAAGATCGGGCAAAAACGTCATCAGCTTGTCGAGCGTGCAATGCTGCGCGCTAGCCTGCACCGCGATGGCGGCACACGCGCGATTGCGGTCGAGCATGACCGGCACGGCCACCGCGATCATGCCCGGCACGTGTTCTTCGTTGTTGGTGCCCACCCGGCGCTTGCGCGTTTCCGTCAATTCTTCGCGCAGATCTTCGAGATCGGTGATGGTGTTCTCGGCGCGCGGCCGCAGCGGCAGATGCGCGATCAGCTTCTCGCGACGCGCCCGCGGCAGGAACGCCAGCAACAGCTTGCCGCTCGCGGTGCAGTGCAGCGGCACACGCGAACCGGGCGAAAGCTTGAGCTGACGTGACCATTCGGTCTCCACACGATCGAGGTAGACGAGGTCGTCACCCGAGAGCATCGACAAATTGCAGGTCTCGCCCAACTTGTCGACCAGTTGCTGGAGGATGGCATGACGCGCAGCGGCCGGGCCGACGTGCATCAGCGCATTAACGGCCATGGCGCGCACCCGCGACGACGGCTCGTAATGCCGGCTGCCGGCCTCACGCGTGACCAGCCAGGCGGCTTCGAGTTGCTTGAGAATGCGATGCACGGTCTGCTTGGGCAGACCGATGGCGGCGACGATCTCCGCCAGTGTCATCGGCGTGCCTGAGGCACTGAGAATTTCGAGAATGCGAAATGCGCGGACGGCCGCAGCGTTCGACTGATTGCTCATGTCGGTACCTGAATCTCGGGTTCGAGTTGTGTTCTAGATCGTTATCGCTCGCGGCGGTCTCCCTGCTGCCCAACGTCGGCACGTCACCGCTTCAGCCCGCTCCCAAGCTGCCACGCCGACGTACCGTCGCGCCGCGACGTCCCGTTTTCCGCATTCTAGTGCCAATCGATACCTGCTGACGATTGGAGACAAACCCGGAGATATTTCGAATACCTGATATTAGATAGCCGCAAACGGCAGCGGCCCGGCTAACTGCCGGGCCGGGTTATACCGACGTCACCGTCGTCCCGCCGGTTTGGCTCAGCCCTTGCCCGACAACACCCGCAAACGATGGATCAGGCTGGACGTATCCCAGCGCGAACCGCCAAGCGCCTGCACGTCACCATAAAACTGATCGACAAGCGCCGTGACCGGCAGCGACACGCCGTTGCGCTGCGCTTCGGCCAGACACAGCCCCAGGTCCTTGCGCATCCAGTCCACGGCGAAACCGAAGTCGAACTTGCCGTCGATCATCGTCTGGCCGCGATTGTCCATTTGCCAGCTTGCCGCCGCGCCCTTGTTGATGACGTCGAGCACGAGCGGCATGTCCAGCCCCGCGCGTTGACCGAAGTTGATCGCCTCGGACAACCCCTGCACAAGTCCGGCGATGCAGATCTGATTGACCATCTTGGCCAATTGCCCTGCGCCGGCTTCGCCGATACGGGTGACGGCACGCCCGTAGGCACCGAGCGTGGCCGCAACACGGTCGAACGCCGGTGCGTCGCCACCGCACATGATCGTGAGCACGCCGTTCTTGGCGCCGGCTTCACCGCCCGACACGGGGGCGTCGACGAAGTGCAGGCCTTTCTCGCGGGCCGCCGCGTAGAGTTCGCGCGCCACATCGGCCGATGCGGTCGTGTGATCGACGAAGACGGCGTCTGCCTTCATGCCGGCAAAGGCGCCCTGCTCGCCGAGTACGATGCTGCGCAGGTCGTCGTCGTTGCCCACGCAGGCGGCCACGATGTCGGCGTCGCGCACGGCTTCAGCCGGGGTGGCGGCCGTTGCCCCGCCATATTCCTTGGCCCATTGCTGCGCCTTGGCTGCCGTACGGTTATAGACCGTGACCTGATGGCCCGCGCGTTGCAGATGGCCGGCCATGGGATAACCCATCACGCCCAGACCGAGAAATGCGACACGAAGGGAAGATGCTTGCGATGAGGGGGAAGTCAATTCGAGGGCCTCGCAGGTTGATTCGCTAAGAGGGGGCTCAAGGGGGCGCGAGACTGGCTTGCGCACACGATGGCCCTGTCTGAAATACAGGGGGCTTGCGAGCCATCATTATAGAGACGGGCTGCGCCCGGGCGCCAGCGCAATCCCCCGCCACACGGGGCATTCGCGCCATATCGCCCCAGTTTGGTGCGCCGCCGAGCCTCACATAATCATTCGTAAACAGAACGTCACCGTGCCGGTTTGAAAAATTCTGTTTCCGTGACTGGCGTTGCTGCCCGGTTCCGATACAATGCGCGGCATGGCTGATTTTGATACCAGTTGGTCAATTCGCGTTTACTACGAGGACACCGACGCCGGAGGCGTCGTCTTCTACGCCAACTACTTAAAATTCTTTGAGCGGGCCCGCACCGAGTGGCTCCGTTCGCTCGGCATCGAGCAACTCGAACTGGCCCGCAGTACCGGGATGATTTTCATCGTGCGCTCGACTGCCGTCGACTATCTGAGCCCCGCCC
Organism: Pandoraea sp.; assembly: GCA_031291335.1. Taxonomy (GTDB): domain Bacteria; phylum Pseudomonadota; class Gammaproteobacteria; order Burkholderiales; family Burkholderiaceae; genus Pandoraea. Next base: position 12,260 of record JARLJF010000134.1, read on the forward strand.
GGCTGGACGATCTCCTCACTATCAAGAGCCGTATTGAGCGCATTGGCGGGGCATCCGTCGATTTCCAACAGGAAGCCTGGCGCGACGCGTCTGGCGGCAGCAGCGAACTGTTGGCGCGCGGAAGCATCAAAATCGGCTGTGTGGCAGCAGACACCCTGCGCCCGGGAAAAATCCCTGCGCAAGTGCGTCTCGTCATGCAATCGGCCGCCAAGTCGGCCAACGCCGCAGCGGGTGAGCCTGCCCGTCCGGCGGCCGCCTGAAGCCAACGACAAGAATTCCGGTCAGTCAACAACCACACCATGCCCGATCAAGATCTTTCTATTATTTCGCTGGTCATGCATGCCAGCGTGCTCGCGCAGGCAGTCATGGCATTGCTGCTGCTACTCTCGCTGCTCTCGTGGACGCACATCTTCCGCAAGATCTTCGCGATTCGTCGCGCCCGTGCCCAGACCGAGCGCTTCGAGCGCGATTTCTGGTCGGGTGGCGATCTTCAGGCGCTCTACCAAAGCGCCCTGAACAACCGCCATCAGACGGGTTCGCTCGAACGCATCTTCGAATCGGGCATGCGCGAGTACATCAAGGCGAGCGAAAAAGGTCTGAACGATCCGCATGCGATTCTGGACGGCGCACGCCGCGCCATGCGCGCTTGCTATCAACGTGAAATGGACGCGCTTGAAGCCAATCTGCCGTTCCTCGCCTCGGTCGGTTCGGTCAGCCCGTACATCGGCCTGTTCGGGACGGTGTGGGGTATCATGAACGCTTTCCGCGGCCTGTCGAACGTGCAACAAGCCACGCTCGCCAATGTGGCACCGGGTATCGCGGAAGCACTGGTGGCGACAGCCATCGGTCTCTTCGCCGCTATCCCTGCCGTGGTTGCCTACAACCGCTTCGCCAACGACATCGACCGGCTGTCGATCCGCTTCGAGAGCTTCGTCGAAGAGTTCTCCAACATCCTGCAACGGCAGATTCACTAAGCATTCCGGGAGCGCCGAGACATGGCAGGTTCTATGCGCAACGCTCGCCGCGGCCGTCGCGCCATGGCGGACATCAACGTCGTACCGTACATCGACGTGATGTTGGTGCTGCTCGTCATCTTCATGGTGGCCGCACCCCTGGTCGCGCCGTCGATCGTCAATTTGCCGAGCGTCGCCAATGCGAGTCCGCAGCAGCAGACGCCGCCGGTGGTCGTCAATATCGAAGCCGATAACCGTATGCTGGTGCGCTACAAGGATGGTGAGAACACCATCGAGCAGCGCATGAGCGGGGGCGATCTGACCGGCTTTCTCCAGGGCCGTCAGGCCGCGAATCCGGATCAGCCGGTCGTCATTGCCGCCGACAAGTCGGTGCGCTATGAAATCGTCATGAATGTGATGTCCGATCTCAAGGCCCAGGGCGTCAAACGCGTGGGCCTGCTCGTCAAGCAGAAATGAGCCGCACCGTAGCCCGTTCCGACCGTCCTAATCGCCCTATCGGCCCGCGCAACGATGAGCGCGGCACGGGGCGGGCATTTCTCCTCGCGCTGTTCATGCACGCGCTGCTGTTTGCGCTGCTCTTTTATGGCATGCGCTGGCAGAACAGCTCCCCTGCCGGCTCCGAAGCCGAGTTGTGGACGCCCTCGGAAGTCGCCGAACCGACGCCACAGGTCGTGACGCCCCCGCCGACACCCGCACCGCCCGCGATCGCCGCGCCGACACCGCCGGACGAGGACGCCGACATCGCGCTCCAGCAGAAAAAGCGCAAACAGGAGCAGCAAGCCGCCGAACAGGCGCGTCTGCTCGAGGCGCAGCAGGAAAAGGCACGTCAGGAAGCGCTCAAGCAGAAACAACTCGCCGATCAGCAGGCCGCTGCCGACCTCGCCCGCAAGAAAGCGGCCGCAGAGGACGCGGCGCGCCAGCAGAAGCTGGCCGATCAGAAGAAGGCTGACGAGCTGAAGCATCAGAAGGAAGAAGATGCCAAGAAAGCCGAGCAGTTGAAGCAGCAACAATTGGCCGATGCTCAGAAAAAGGCAGACGCCGAGAAGAAGGCTGCGGATGACAAGGCCGCCAAGGCCAAGGCAGCGAAGGAAGCGGCAGCGCAGAAGGCAGCCGATGCGGCCCGGGCTGAGCGTCTCGCCTCGTTGCGCGGCATGGCAAACGGCACGCCGGGCGCCAACGGCAATGGCCTGGGCACGCAGGCTGGCGGCACGGGCGCGGGCGGCGGTGGCACCGGCGCAGCAGGCTATGCCGAACGCGTGCGCGCCAAGGTCATGCCGAATATTGCCTATGCAGGCGATACGACGGGCAACCCGCAGGCCATCGTTGCCGTGCGCATTGCGCCGGACGGCAGCATTCTGTCGATGCAATTGACGAAGTCGAGCGGCAATCCGGCGTGGGACGCCGCCGCCATGGCCGCCATCAAGAAATCAGATCCTTTGCCGCGCGGTGTCGACGGCAAAGCCCCGCCCCCGACGCTCGACATTCACCTCCGACCCAAGGGCTGAGGAATGTTGTCAAACGGGAACGAAAACCGAGCGAAGCGAGTCCATTTTCATCAGGATGTGGTAAAAATGGTCCTTGCACCGCGTAACTGACTAATCGAACGCATGCGAATTTCCAGTCAATATGCATGGCGTGCGCTGGTAGCCACCTGGCTCACTGCGGCGTGCACGATCGCCCATGCGCAGACCCCGCTTACCGTCGAGATCAATGGCGTCGGTACCAACCGTTACCCGATCGCGGTGTCGAACTTCAAGGGCACCGCGCCGACGGACATTGTGTCCGTCGTCAAGGCTGACCTGAGTAACAGCGGCCGCTTCAACCAGATCGATACCGGCGGCGCCACCGTTGGTGTGGACGATTCGGTCGACCTCGGCACGTGGCGCGCCAAGGGGGCGAACGCCTTCGTCTCCGGCACGATCGCGCCGGCAGGCAACGGCAACTTCCAGGTCAGCTTCCGTTTGTATGACGCCGTGAACGGCCAGCCGCTCGGCGGCCTGGCGCTTACCTCGTCGGCAGCGAATCTGCGGCTGACCGCGCACAAGATTGCCGATTACATTTATCAGAAGTTGCTGGGCGACCGCGGTGTGTTCGCCACGCGTCTGTCCTATGTGTTGCATAGCGGCAGCAACTACCAGTTGCAGATTTCGGATTCGGACGGTCAGGACGCGCGCGTCGCGCTCAACAGCCGCGAGCCGATCATCTCGCCGGCATGGTCGCCGGACGGCACCAAGGTCGCTTACGTGTCGTTCGAGAAGCGCAAGCCGGTCGTGTACATCCACGATCTGCCCTCGGGCCGTCGTGCAGTGCTGGCCAACGAGAAGGGCAACAACTCGGCGCCGTCGTGGGCGCCGGACGGCAGCAAGCTGGCCGTGGCCCTCTCGCGTGACGGCAACACGCAGATCTATCAGGTCAACGCCAATGGCGGCGGCCTCAAGCGTCTGTCGCGCAGCGGCGCGATCGACACCGAACCGCAGTATTCCCCGGACGGCAAATGGATTTACTTCACGAGCGATCGTGGCGGTGGTCCGCAGATTTACAAGATGCCAGCCGGTGGCGAAGGTGAAGGCGGAGCGCAGCGCGTCACCTTCAAGGGGAGTTACAACGTCAGCCCGCGAATCAGTCCCGACGGCAAGTTGCTCGCGTTCATCGCGCGTCAAGGCGGCGGATTCAAGCTGTGCGTGCAGGATATGAGTACTGGCGATGTTACGGCTCTGACCGACACCAGCCACGACGAGTCACCGAGTTTTGCCGCTAACGGCAAGTACATTCTTTATGCAACGCAGTCGGGGGGCCGCAAGGTCCTCGCGGCAGTCTCGGTGGACGGGCAAACCCGGCAGATTCTTCAGGTTCGAGGAGGGGAAGTTCGCGAACCCTCCTGGGGCCCTTTTATGCAATAACATCAACAGCAACATCAATCGGAGGCTCATATGAGTTCCCTGCTTCGTAATATCCTCGCCATCTCTTCGCTGGCCGCTCTGGCCGCTTGCTCGTCGGGCGTGAAGCTTGACGATCAGGCTAACGCCAACAAGGGTCAGACCACTACCGACGCCCGCGCTGTCGCCCCCGTCGACGCATCGGCTGACGAACTGAACAACCCGAACGGCCCGCTCGCCAAGCGCAGCGTGTACTTCGGCTTCGACCAATACAGCGTCGACGCTCAGTACACCCCGATGCTCCAGGCTCACGCTGGCTTCCTGAACAAGTACTCGCAACGTCACGTGCTGGTTCAAGGCAACACCGACCCGCGCGGCACGAGCGAATACAACCTGGCGCTGGGTCAGAAGCGTGCTGAGTCTGTCGTGAAGGCCCTGTCGGCACTGGGCGCCAACACCAACCAGATGGAAGCCGTTTCGCTGGGCAAGGAAAAGGCTACGGGCACCGACGAGGCTGGTTGGGCCCAGGACCGTCGCGCCGATCTGGCTTATTGATTGAATCGTCATGACGTCTCGTTTGCTTAAAAACATGATCTGCACGGCGATGCTCGGCACTGCGGTGCTGAGCCCGCTGGCGCATGCCGGATTGTTCGATGACGACGAGGCGCGCAAAGCGATCCTCGATATCCGCAGCCGTCTGGATTCGGACAAGCAGCGGATCGAGGGGCTCACGCGCAACGTGCTGGATTTGAACAGCCAGATCCAGCAGTTGCAACGTGATCTGGCCGACCAGCGCGGTCAGAATGAAGATCTGAAAAACCAGCTTGCGAACCTGCAACAGAGTCAAAAGGATTTCTACAACGACCTCGATGGCCGTCTGAAGAAATTCGAACCGCAGCAGATGACCGTCGGCGGCGTGACAGGCACCGTCCAACCGGGCGAGAAAGATGTCTTTGACGCCGCGCTGACGAAATTCCGCAATGGTGACTACAAGGGTGCGCAAACGGATTTCCGGACCTTCTCGGCCAAGTATCCCGCCAGCCCGTATCAACCCGAAGCGCAGTTCTGGCTTGGCAATGCGCAGTACGCCAACAAGGATCTGAAGGGTTCGACTGCGACGCTGCAGGGGATCGTGACGAAGTACCCGACGAGCCCGAAGGCCGCCGAGGCCATGTTGGCAATTGCCAGCAACCAGGCGGAATCCGGGCAGACTGCGGCAGCGAAAAAAACGTTGCAGGATTTGGTGGCCAGGTACCCGGACAGCGAATCGGCAGCGGAGGCCAAGAAGCGTGCGGCCAAGCTGAAGTAAGACGCCCCTCGGGAGGTTGTGCGAACCAGCCTGCCGTGTAAGGACACTCGTCAAACGCACGACGCCGCCTTTGGGCGGCGTTGTCGTTTCCGGGGTTTGCGAGTGCCGCGTGCGACCTCAAGTAGAATACGGACTTTCCAAGCGTTCGAGGCGCGGCGTCTCAGGGGATGTGGCAGGCCGATCATGGCCCGGACCACATGACGACCGCACCCGCGATGTGTTCGCGCGCAGACTGCGCGACATGTCTGATAACCACAATGCCGGCCACACCCTGTGGCTCGCGATCATGTATCGAACGGCCGGACACGGCCGCTATCGTCTTCTCGCCTCATGACCGACGTCGATCTCACCGCCCTCTCCCACACTGTCGTGTGGCTCACCTTTGGCTTGGCCTTCGTGTTTGGTGCTGTGCTGCAACGCACGCATTTCTGCACGATGGGCGCGCTCTCCGACATCGTGAACATCGGTGACTGGAATCGCATGCGCATGTGGTGGCTCGCCATCGGTGTGGCGACCATCGGCACCGGCGTCCTCGCGTCGCAGGGCATCATCGATCCGGTCAAGGCGATCTACACGACGCCACGCTTCACCTGGCTGTCGTATATCGTCGGTGGATGGTTTTTCGGCGTCGGCATGGTTCTGGCTTCGGGCTGTGGCAGCAAGACGCTGGTACGCATCGGGGGTGGCAATCTGAAGTCGCTGGTCGTCTTCGCGATGATCGGCGTGTCGGCTTACATGACACTCAAGGGTGTGTTCGCGGTACTGCGCGTCGCGGCTATCGACAGCGTGCAGACGACGCTGTCGACATCGCAGGATTTGCCGACATTGCTGGGCGGAATGTTCGGCGGCGACGTGCATCGGGCGCAGCTCATTCTCGGGCTGGTGATCGGTGGTGCGTTCGTGATCGCGGCGCTTGCACGACGCGAATTCCGGACGTTCGACAATCTGCTGGGCGGCCTCGTCGTGGGCGCGATCATCGTGGCACTGTGGTACGTCTCGGGCAAGATCGGTTACGTTGCCGAGAACCCGAACACGCTGGAGGAGAGCTTCGTCGCGACGAACTCCGGCAAGATGGAAGCGCTGTCGTTCGTCTCACCGTTGGCGTACACGTTGTACTGGCTGATGATGTGGAGCGACACGAGCAACGTCATCACGTTGGGCATTGCGAGCGTGCTGGGCGTGATCGCCGGTTCGTTCGTCTACGCGCTGGTGTCGCGTAATTTCCGCTGGGAAGGCTTTCAGGGCACGGAGGACACGGCGAACCACATGGTAGGGGGTGTGCTGATGGGTTTCGGTGGCGTGACGGCGTTGGGCTGCACGGTTGGCCAGGGGCTGTCGGGCGTGTCGACACTCGCGGTGGGATCGTTCCTCGCGATCGCGGCGATCCTGGTGGGCGGCGTCTGCGCATTCAAGTATCAGATGTGGCGTATTGAGCGCAGTGTTTGACGGTAATTCGCGCGCGTATGCGCGAAATGGCCGCGAATCAGACACATCCGCGTCACACAGGTATTGACACTATAACGACAGCGACGCTATAATCTTTTTCTTCGTTGGGTCGTTAGCTCAGCTGGTAGAGCAGCGGACTTTTAATCCGTTGGTCGCAGGTTCGAATCCCGCACGGCCTACCAAACGAATTCAAAGGGCTGCACACTGTGCAGCCCTTTTTCTATTTCTGCGCAACATCGGCAGCGCTGGGGGCGCCTCCCGACGCCAACGCCTCTCAGTCGAGTTCCTTCCCTGCGGTTTCGGGGACGAGGAAAATCGCTCCTGCGGACAGAAGGTAAAACCCCGCCGTAATCACAAGCGCCCCGCCAATTCCGTACCACTCTCCCAACAACCCGATGATGGCCGGCGCAAACGAGCTAATGCCTCGGCCAAAGTTGCAGGTGAAGCCCACGCCCAGCGCTCGCGCACTGGTCGGGAACGCTTCCGAGAGCATCGGGCCGAATCCGGCGAATGCACCCGACGCGAAAAACCCGAGAAATGGCGAAAGAATGAATAACGACGTGGCATCGCGCACGGACGACAGCACATAAATCATCACCGTCGAGACCAGGACATACACCGCGAATACCGGGCGGCGACCAAAGCGGTCCGCTAGAAATCCAAACGCCGTTTGCCCAAACCACGATGCCACCATCGCCGGAATCAGGAACGCGGATGATTTCGCGACACTCAATCCCGCGCCGCCCTTCTCGAGCGGCAGGCTGAGATAGCCAGGCAGCCAGGTGAAAAGCCCCCAGTACCCGCACATCGTCAGCGTGCTGATGAGCGACATCGTCAGCGTCGGGCGAAGCAGCTTCCCGCGAAAAATCTGCAAGTAGTCAGTCCCCATCTTCTTTTCTGCGCGCGCCTTCAAATACAAGGGGCTTTCGTCGACGTTGCGAATAATCCAGAAAATCAGCAATCCCGGGACCACGCCAAGGAAAAACAGAACTCGCCACCCGTGCACCGGCAAAACAAATGTCGACGCGATGGCCGCCAGAATGTAGCCAATAGGCCATCCCGCGTTGGCAACAGCGAGCGCCTTTCCTCTATGGCGCACTGGCCATGACTCGGAAATGAGCAGCACGGCCACAGTCCACATACCGCCCCACCCCAATCCCAACGCCGCGCGCGTCATCGCCAGTTGCGTCAGGCTCTGGGTAAAAGCACTCAGTCCAGAGAAGAGCGTGAAGATGCTGATGCAGAGCACGATCGCGCGCTTCCGGCCGATTTTGTCCGCGATCGTTCCTGACAGTACTCCGCCAAATGAACAAGCGAGCAGGGAGACGGTTGCCAGGAACCCCGCCTGCAATGTCGTCAGATTCCATTCGTGAAGGATGGTCGTGAGCGCGAACGCGTACACCATCACGTCAAACGCATCCAGAACATTGCCAAGCAGCACGGCCGACAGCGCCCACCAGTGTTTCGGCGAAATGTCGCGCCACCACGTTTGCGACGGCGCCCGGTCGGATACGCCGACCGGGCTCTGCACGGGGGGTGGCACCTGCTGCGTCTCCCGGCGACTTTGATTTTGGAACATGTGTCTCCCCTGCATATGACGTGGCACCAGAAATCTGGCGTATCCCTGCAGACCACCCTGCGTACGAAGCTTAGGTCGTGCGCTCAGCGGTCAACTCGAGAATCGCGCCCGGGGTCGTGAAATACAAATGCGAAAAAAATGGAGGCATATGCGCCTCACGCATGTTCGGAGGAGCGCGAGCGCAGCGCAGGGTTGTCGGGTCGGGCCATTCACCGTTCGATGCCCGAACCGAGGAACTCAGGCTCATGCCAATGGTGCATAAGTCACCACAAATAACGCATTTGGGAGCGCTTTTTCTCGCACCTATACTCGGCCGAAACCCACGGAGATACCGAGATGCAGACGTTTGAGAAAATTGCTGTCGACATGCCGCTTACCCCGTTCAGCGACGACGCGCCAATGGGACTCAGTCTCGCGAATGTGCGCGAGTCTTTCCCCATTACCCAGTCACGCGCCTATCTGAACAACGCATCCATTGCCCCTGCATCAACGCCGGTCCTGGCTGCCATGGGCTATTTCATGGGAGACGTCCGGGATAACGGACGCAACAGATATCCCCTGTGGTGCGACTACGCGCAAACGGAAATCAAGACACGAGTCGCCCGGCTCATCGGTGCAAAGCAAAACGAAATCGCGTTCGTGAAGAACACCACAGAAGGTCTCATCACGGTTGCGAATGGCCTGGATTGGCGCGACGGAGACAACGTTGTGTTGCCGGACATCGAGTATCCGTCGAACGTCTACTGCTGGATGCGATTGGCAAAGTTTGGCGTGCAGATCCGGTGGGTCAAATCGCGCGACGGCCGCATCCTGCTGGACGACATTGCGGCACTGATCGACCGCCGTACGCGACTGGTTTCACTCAGCGCCGTGCAGTTCTCGAATGGCTTCAAGCAAGACCTCGCCGCACTCTCCGAGCTATGCACCAAGCGCAAGGTCCTGCTGAACATCGACGCCATTCAGTGGGTTGGTAACCAAGCGTTGAACCTGTCCGACATCCACGTCGATTTTCTGTCGTTTGGCGGCCATAAGTGGCTGCTCTCCCCCATTGGTACCGGCATCTTCTACTGCAACGAGAAGTCGCTCGACTTGCTTGACCCGCCGAATGTCGGTTACCACACGGTGGACCGAGGGGAAGCGCACATGGACTACATCCTCGACTATCGGGACGGGGCAGCCCGGTTCGAAGAAGCGCTATCCAATTTTCCGGGCATCTGGGGCCTTGATGCCGCAGTCCGCATGCATCTTTGCGTAACACCGGCCGCTGCCCAGCAGAGGATCGGTGCGCTGGTGGAGCATGCAGAGGAGGGTTTGATGCGCATGGGATGGCGCATTCTTAGCCCTCGCGAGCGCCAGTCGGAGAGATCCGGCCTGCTCTCCTTTACCAGGGACGGCCTCGACGTCAGCGGTACGGTGAAGGCTTTGGATGCAGCGGGTGTGGACCTGGCCGCGCGCGCCGGCGCACTCCGGATATCGCCAAGCTTCTACAACAACGAAGACGACATCGACCGACTCCTGAGCGCACTGGCCACTTGCTGACATACATTCGGCAAGCGCCGCCGCCATCACCGGATTCGCAGGTACGATATCCGGCAATGAAGGCGGCGGGCGCAACATCGCCCGATATCGAAATGTCCGAGTCAGGGAGATAGCGAATGGAAATTCGGCTCGAGTGGCTGAAGGCGTTCCGCGCCATCATGCAAACGGGAACCATCACCGGTGCGACGGCCATTATTCACCGAACGCAGCCCCAAATCAGCCGGATGATCTCCGGGCTCGAAGTCAGTCTTGGATTTCAGCTATTCGCACGAGAGGGGCGTCGCTTGATTCCCACCGGCGACGGATTGCGCTTTTACTCACAAATCGAGCCTCTCCTCCTGAGCTTTGACCGACTGCCGGGTGTCGCCGAAGACATTAAAGGCAAGCGCGGCAAGCCACTCGTTATCGCGGCTGAGCCATTCATGCTCCAGAGTCTTGTCCCGGACACGGTTCGCGCCATGAGCCAGCACAGTGACACCAAGTTCGCCATCGATCTATGTGTGCGCGAAGCAGGCGTCTGGATTTCACGAAACAACGTCGACCTCGCGGTCGTCGCCCTGCCCTTCACGCAATCCGATATGGAACAGTTGCCGTTCGCGGAAGCCGAACTGGTTGCGACACTGCCCATTGGCCACCCGCTGGCACAACATGAGGTCGTTGATATCGCCGACCTTGCCAAAGAGCGATTCATTGCGCTTCGGCCCACAACGCTGATGCGAGCACAAATCGACAACGCGGCGATTTCCTCAGGCGGTCCCTTCAAGCCTGTTGTCGAAACCGCTTCAGGCGCAACGGCTTGCGAACTGGTCGCCAACGGCGTAGGCGTCTCGATCTCCGATCCGATCGTGGCGCGTTCGTACCGCCAACGCGGCGTCGTCGCCCGAAAGCTCTCGGTTCCGTTGCGGCTCACCTATGGGCTTCTGGTGAATCCTGCCACGGCCAGCTCGCAGGTGATGGCGTTCATCCGATGCCTTGCCGAGTCGGCCGAGACCCTCGGCGAAGGCTTTGTGGATGTGTCGGCCTCACTTGAAGAAAACCTGGCGTCTGTCGCCGGTCCGAAACCCACACGATGAATTTTCCGACGACGTCGCCTCACCCCGGACATTACTTTACCCGTGCCCGTGCCCATGCCCGATAGCAGCCGCCACGTCACGCGGTGGTGAATGCCTTCTCCAGCCCGATCAATCTATCCAATGCAAGCACCAGCAGCGTTGAGATCAGGAAGACGACACACGACATGGCGGCAACCGTCGGATCGTCGAAATCACGTAGGTAGTAATAGGCTTCGACGGGCAAGGTGGTCGTGGTGGGCGTCACGAGGAATGAGGCAATCGTAAAATTGTCGATCGTCTCGACAAAGATGAAGATCCCGCCGGCCAGCAAACCGGGACGCAGTTGAGGCAACACGATCATGCGGAACACCTGCCAGTGGGTCGCCCCGAGATTTCTCGCGCTCTCCTCCAAATCCAGCCTGAGTCCATGCATGTTTGCGAGCAATGCGCGAAGCGCATACGGCAACGTAATACAAATCATGCTGACGACGATCGCGACGAACCCGGGGCCGATATGCGTCTTGTAGCTCAGCGCAAGAAAAGCCACCCCTGTCACAACGCCGGGAACGATGATCGGCGACATCAAGAGTGCCGTCAGCGCCTGGCGTCCGGCAAACGTTCCGCGCGACAGCGCATACGCGGCGGGAAGCGCAATGATCAGCGTTATCGGCGACACGACAAACGAGATCAACAAGCTGTTGTTCAACGCGCTCCGAAATCCCTCGTTGCTCCAGAAGCTCTCGAACCACCGCCACGAAAATCTCGTCGGCGGCAGCGAGAAATATGAATCGGCACTGAAGGCATAAAGCACGACGACGGCAACGGGCGCCAGCATCAACACCGCGACAGCAATCGAAAAATACCTGACCGCCGCAGGACAATGCGAAAAATCGCGCGACGAAACTCTCAATTTTTTCACTTCAATTCTCGCGCCGGTGCGTGCGCCCACCAGCAAAACGCTGCAATGTCGAAAACAGAAATACCGCAATCAGTGACGTCAACAGGAATACCAAAGCGAGCGCGGCCGCCATCGGCACATCGAAAGCCACGAAAATCTGGTCATAGATTTCGTTTGAAACAAATCTCACTCGACCGCCGCCCAGCAACAGAGGAAACAGGAACGAGCTGACCGCGATGGAAAACGACAGCGCGCTGGAGGCAACAATGCCGGGGAGGCTTAGCGGCAAGGTCACATGCCAGAACGCAGACAACCGCGATGCCCCCAGACTGACCGCAGAGTCCTCCAATGATCGTGGAACGTTCTTTAAAGGACCAATCAACGTCAAGACGAAGAACGGTAGTACGTAATGAACGAGTGAGACAAACACTGCCGTGTTGGTGTAGACCATTCGGAATGGCGAACCGATGACACCCAGTTGGAGCAACGTCGAATTAATGACGCCTTTATTTCCCAATATGATCAGCCACGCGTAAGCACGAGTCATCGTGCCCGAGAGCAGCGTCAGAACAAACGCCCCGATCAAAAAGCGACGCAAAGCCGTTTGCGAACGCACGATAGCGAAGCTGACCGGAAACCCGATGACGAGCGCGGCGATGGTGATCCAGGCGGAGGTTTTGAGGGTTTGCCACAGAACGCGCCACTCCGACGGCGCATTCATGAATCGCTCGAAATTCCTTAGTGTCCAGGGTCCCCTGCCTTCAAACTGGCCAGGTACCTGATGCAGCAGACTCGCCTGGACGAGCAGAAAATATCCCGAGAAGAAAACGGCAAGCACGAGAATCGACGGTGCGATGCACCACCACGACGCTTGCGCGGTATACGTGCGGGCGACTCGAGCCGTCATGCCTCGAGCACCGTACAGGATTGAGCGGCGATGATCACATCTACGCTCGTGCCGTTCGGAATCATCGACTCCCCGGGTCGGCGCTCGATTTCGACGACGAAATATCGTCCTGCGCTCAATCGGACTTCATACCTCACCATGTCCCCGAGGTTGATGGAAAACGCAACGACGCCGGCCAGAATCGCGCTGGGCGACGAAGCAGAGGGCGCCGTGTCAGTGCCCTCCGGCGAAATCGTGCGATGCGCTTCCGGCGAGAGACGTATCGCATTCGCGCGAATCGCCAGTTCCACTGTCTGACCGGAAGCAAAATTCGCCGACGTTGGCACCACGAGCCGGTCGCCATTCTCCAGAATGCACTCTGCGACCCGGGAATCGATTTTTCCAATCCGCCCCGTGACGCTGTTGGACGAGCCCACAAAATCGGCGACAAACCGATTCTTCGGCGCGTCGTAAATATCGAGCGGAGCGCCAAACTGCACGACGCGCCCGTGTTGCATGACCGCGATGTAATCGGAAATGATCATGGCTTCTCGCTGGTCGTGAGTCACGCAGATGGTCGTCACCCCCACCGACTTCTGGAGCTTCTTCAACTCGAGCTGCATCTGATCGCGAAGATCTTTGTCGAGCGCGCCGAACGGCTCATCGAGCAGCAACACCTTCGGATTGGTGACAAGCGCACGCGCCAGTGCCGCGCGCTGTTGCTGCCCGCCACTCAGTTGAGAGGGGTATCGTTCGGCCAGCTCAGCGAGCTTTACCAACTCAAGCGCATCCATCGCGTCGCTACGCGCCTGTCGCTTGGGCACCCGCCGCATCTTCAGGCCAAACATGACGTTCTCGAGAATCGTCATGTGCGGAAATAGCGCATAGCTTTGAAAGACCATGGCAACGTCGCGCTTCGAAGGCGGCACATCGAGGATGTCCCGCCCCCCGAGCGAGATTGCGCCATGATCGGCCGCGACGAAGCCTGCGATCATCCGGAGCAGCGTCGACTTTCCGCAGCCGCTGGGGCCGAGGAGCGTGAGCAGCGACCCCGCCGGCACATTCAGCGAGATGGCGTCGACCGCGGTGAAATCGCCGTACCGCTTGACGACGCTATCGATGGTCAGTTGTTCTCCCCTCACCTGAGGCGAGGAAGAAGAGGGAGAAAAGGGGGACTGCGGTTCGTTCATTGAGCAATTTCCCGTTTGAACCGATCGTTCCACGCCGCAATATTGCGGTTGATCTCCGTCTCGTCGGGGATGACAGCATCGCCAGCCGCTGGCATTACCTTCGCCAGCGACGCCGGCATGGCGGACTCGCGGTTCGCCGGGGCCATGTTCAGAATTTCTCCGATCGCCGTATTGTTTTTCGTCTCCAGCAGGAAGTTGATGTAGCTCGCCGCCTTCTCGGCGTTGGGCGTATTGACGATCATCGCGACATCGGAGCCGATCACGGTTCCCTTAGGGCTCACGATCGTGAGGGGAACGCCCGCGTCGCTCACGCGCTTCAAGTGTGCCGGCGTCTCGACCAGCACCGACACATCGCCCTGCGCCAATGCCTGGCGCGCTTGCGCATCAGACGAGTAGAGCATTGCGATATTCGGTTTGAGCTTCTTCAATGTCTCAAAGCCGACCTCAGTGGAACCGGGCTTACCGCCAACGCCTTGGGCAATCAACAAAATGCGCCCCTGATACGCCGTGATGTCGGGCACACCCAACTTGCCCTTGAACTCGGGTTTCCACAGATCGCTCCAGGCGGTGATTGGCGTTTTGACGGCATCGGTCCTATAGCCGATCGACAGCGGATACGTGTAAATCGACGCGTACCCCGCCGTGGCCAACCCGGGCGGCAACTTCTTCAGATTTGGCATCTTGTCTGCGGGCAGCGGCACGAAGAGCTGCTTGTCCAGAAAGGCGCGTTCGGCCACGGCGGACGTTGACATCCACACATCAATGGTCGGCGCGTTGCGCATCGACTGAAGCCGTGCCAGCCCCTCTGCCGAACCGGTCTGTGCAATCAGCCGAACTTTCACGCCGGTCTTTTTCGTGAACTCCTCGTTGACGACCTTCAGCGCCGACTGCGTGATCCCCCACGACATGACAGTCAATGTGTCAGATGATGTCTGCGCGCTCACGGGCATTGCGACCGCAGACAGGGCCGCTGCGGTCAGAGCTGCGCCAAAGAGGCGGTATCGCTTAAAGTTCATCGCTAGTTCCAAGGTCGAAGTGGGGAAACACAATCGTCAGAATGAATGGCGTTCGGAGGCGGCTCAGTCCCGTCGTCCGGACGTTCCAAAGAATTTGAATTGCACCGTAGGGTCCTGAGTCACCCTTGCACTCAGCGCGCGCTCCCATACGAGGTAGTCGGCCCACACCCGTTGTCTGCGCGGCCCCGTCACCCGCATGACCGAGCCCCAATCGTCATCGAACGGACTCAGCAGTTGCCAGGACTCCCAGCCCTGTGCGGTCGGGCGCCCTTGCGCTTGCCAGGCTTTTGTCCCGGCCAACAGCCACGAAAAGGTGATGTGCGGCCAACGCTCTCCCGCATCTCGGGCAGCCAAGCGAGCGGCCGCGCCGTCGGGCGAGCTGAATACAATCGGATGTCCTGCCTCCGTCAAAGGGGACAATCGCTCCAACGCCGACGGCAAAAGAAAGTAGGCACCGGGCAGATGGTTGTTCTCAAAATCAAGGCTGGGACCAACGTCGACGATGTTCGTCTTTCGCGTTGCCATCAGGTCTGCCAATGCCTCGCACGTCAAACCACCGAGGGTGTCTGCAACGCTGGCGGACTCATCGTCGTTATCTCTGCACTCGGTCGGGGGCTCCCCCTCGACGATAAAGACCTCAGCCTGATTCAATTGAGACAGCCAGAACGCGCTCACGGCAGCACGCAAGCGATGCGGATCGTCGAACAACACGATGCGGGCATTGCGGGTGCCAACAAGATTCTCGAAGTGCATGAGTAACTGCCCCCCGGCAACGTATTGCACATCGGGCACCTGGGGCACACCACGCTCACGCGCCGGTCGTAGATCGAACGCATAAAGGGTGCGATCGGTTTGCGATCGGAGGCGCCCGACGTCATCGGGGGATATCACCGACAACCCATAACGATCGATCAGCGCGGCGGCGCGACTGCGCAAGATGTCGTCGGAGGCTGCCGGCACACGACCGGCCACGCCGGCGTTCTGCACCACCGGCGCACGCTCCAGCGCCCACTGCATCACGCCGTCCTCCACGAACGCGACGTCTTTGCGCCCGAGTACGTGCAGCGTTGTCGCGCCGATGATGCCCCGGGTACGGCTGAAGCAGTTGATGGCCCATAGGTCGTTGGGCGAACGATTCGCCCACTCTCGAAGCGAGAGTTCCGTGCCTGGGTAATTGTCGGCGCCGGGCAAGGAAAGGAACTCGAATTCGGCGCGAGGCCGCGCATCGATCAGGCGTGGCGGCTCAGCGGTGGCGAGTCTTGCCCGCAATTCGTCGCCCCGAATGGTAGGCGTGGCGTAGTGCTGGCGAACCAGATCGCCAAAGGCCTTGATCAGACTGCCGTAACCGTCAATCGTCGGTAGCCCGGCCTCTATCCAGCCGCGCAGTCCTCCCTCAAGCACGCGAACGTCTTCGTAACCAAGCCGTTTGAGTAGCGCTTGCGCGCGTTGAGCAGGGCCGTCACCGCCATCGGCATCGATCAACACGATCGGCGTGGTGACTCGCGGAACTCGCTCCCGAACCTCCAGCTCGAGAACGGATAGTGGCGCCAGACGCGCCAGATTCAGGTGGCCGCCGACAAACTGACGTGCCTCACGCACGTCGAGCAACGCCAACTCGTGCGTGCCGAGCAGTGCCTGGTAAAGCGATTCCGGGGAGATCGTGAGAGCGCGCGCCGCGATCTGACCCTCGGCCGACTTGACGGTCAAATTTCGAGCAACGTTATCCATCTCTGCGTAGAAAAATTGAGAACCCTGATGTGGGTTCAGGGCGTCAATGCTAATGACTTTCAAAATTTCTCAAAGCAACTTTTTGTCATTTGCTATTTTCATAAACAGATAACGATTGCGCAAATCTACTGCTAGCATTCGGACTTTTATTTCAATTGATTTTCCAAAATTAAATAGCTGATTATCAATTTACCTGATGACCGCAATATCTCCCAAGACACCGACTTCACAGGTCCCGACTCGCTGGTGGCAACGGTACGAAGCGCCGACGCTCGTACTGGCATTGCTCTTGTATTCGTCGTGGGCGATTCTGGTGAGGTGGCACGCGGCTGTACCGGGCTGGTTGTTATTTCTGCTTGGCGGCTACATTGCGCAGCTCCATTTCTCGTTGCAGCACGAGGCCATTCATGCGATGCGCCACCTTCCCAAGCGCTTGCGCTGGGCGCTCGTATGGCCGCCGCTGAACCTCTGGCTCCCCTATCCGATGTATCACAGGAGCCACAGCACCCATCACGTCAACTTTCATCTGACGCACCCCGAGAAAGACACCGAGAGCGTCTACCATTCGCCTTCGACGTGGGGTCGTTACGGTCGGTTCTGGCGGGCCATCTATCTCGCCAACCAAACGCTTGCGGTTAGGCTGCTGTTCGGTCCATTTCTGCGCTTGTACAAGCTCGTGCGAAATGAAGTTATCAAACTGGCAAAAGGCAACTTCTCGGATCTAAGAATATGGCTGATTCACCTGATAAGCATTCTCCCAATCCTTTATTATGTAATCTCGGTTTGTCATATGGGATTAGGTGAGTATTTACTTTATTTTGTATACCCGGGCATGATGCTCGGACAACTCCGCACATTTACAGAGCATCGGTGGGGAGATTCGCCGCACGAGCGAGTGGCTATTGTCGAATCGAATTCCGTTTTCGGAATTCTCTATCTTTACAACAATCTCCACTACATTCATCACAAGTCGCCGACCATGCCATGGTATGAAATTCCGGGGCATTTTCGACGCAACCGGCATGCGGCCGTTCAGGGCAACGGCAACTTCTACTACCGCGGGTACGGCCAGATCGCGCGACGCTATCTTTTCCGGCCGGTGTTTCATCCGGAGCATCCGCGCTGGTAAGGTTGCCGTCATAACCGGATGTGCGCGCAACAACCAAATATCACGCCCCTGGTCGTTGAACACAACGCTCACAGCGATCCCCCTAAAGTTTCTGGCCAATCTGCCGAAGAAGCGTTCTGCCGCTTGGTAACGTGAAATGACACATCGCGTTGCACGGAGGCAAGGAACAAAAACGCTTCAATCTATCGATGTTGGGGAGAAAAACTGTATGTTTGTGAGAACCGTTCTGGGTGTGCTGGCAAGCGCTACGCTGATTCATACAGCGCAGGCGGAAGAAACGGGAAACTGGATCACCATCGCCGAAACGCAGAAGTCCGTTTGGCAGGGCAAGAAAGGAAGCGGCGCACTCTCCAACGTCGACGGCAAGAAGAATAACGGCTACAAGTTTCTCTACCAGATCAAGAACAAATCGAAGAGTACTTACGAATACGGCCAGGTCGTCGTGCTACTCGACACATGCCGAAAAGGCTTCGGGTACGTCTACTACAACGGCATGGAAGGTCAGTTCCAGAGCAAGGATGCATTCGTGCGCTTTGGCCCGACCGTCGCCGACAATCTCGGGACCTCAGCCTGTTCCAGTTGGGACGGCGATACCGGCAAAGTCTCCCTCGCAGAGAAGGACAACGCCTGGGAATTCGCCGCCGAAGTGAAGCAGTCGGGCAACAAGGTGTACCTGAAAAGCGATACGGCTCACAAACGTGCCTTCAAGGGCAAGCCGTCCGTCTCGATTCTGTCGCGGTTCGACAATCTGCGTGAGAACACGTACGAGTACACAGAATTGGTGATTGCCTCGGCAGATTGCGAACGCGGCTACGGAACGCTTTACGAACTGAATTTCGATGGCGGTATTTCCGACAAGTGGGACATCGCACTGAACGGCGATTCCGTGGCGTCGGTTGTCGGCGGCGTGGTCTGCAACAAACGCTGATTACCGCCCTGCCCCGCCGACATAAAAAAACGGGCGCTTCATTGCGCCCGTTTTCTCTGAATCATCGGCTACCGATCAATCGCGATCACGCATCAGGCCGTGAGCCCTTCACCGTCGCCGCGGCATGGCCAGCGGCGTCGCCATGGCGACGCCCAGCCATTTCACTGCTGCCCGGGTCGCCCGCCGGCAGACGGTGGTTCTCGATATCCTGCACCACCTGAATCGCTGTGGCGTCGATACCATCCGTGAGCGGCTTCGGATCGAGGCCGATGCCCAGCACCATCACCGCCATCGCGCCGAGCAGCGCGAACTCACGACGGCTCAGATCCTTGAGCGATGCCACGCTCGCATTCCCCACACGTCCGAAGATCACGCGCTTGTACATCCACAACGTGTAAGCGGCGCTCAGCACCAGCGTGAGCGAGGCCACCGCGCCGATCCAGAAGTTCGCCTTGATCGCGCCCATCAACACGAGAAACTCGCCCACGAAGCCCGAAGTGCCCGGCATACCGACGTTCGCCATCGAGAAGAGCATGGCGAACGCGGCAAAGCGCGGCATCGTCGCGGCCACGCCGCCATACCCATCGATCGACGCACTGCCGGTACGGTCATACAACATGCCCGTGCATAGCAGCATCGCGCCCGAAACAATGCCGTACGAGATCATCTGCATCACGGCGCCGTCGGTGCCCATCTCCGAGAAGAGAAACAACCCGAGCGTCACCAACCCCATGTGCGCGACAGCCGAATAGGCGAGCAGCTTGCGCAGATCCGTCTGCACCAGCGCCACCAGACTCGCGTAAATCACGGCGATCAGCGACAGCACGACCATGAGCGGTGCGAGGAAATGACTCGCATCCGGCAACAGCGGCAGATTGAATCGAAGCAGACCGTAGCCACCAAGCTTGAGCATACCGAGCATGACGGCCGCACCTGTCGGACCATCGAGGTGAACTTCCGGCAGCCACGTGTGCACGGGCCACATCGGCACCTTGACCGAGAACGCACCGAGGAAGCCGATGAACAACATCACCTGCACGGCCAGCGGCAGATGCAGTGTCTGCCAGCGCGCCATGTCGAAGCTCTGTGTCTGCATATACAGATAGAGCATCGAGAGCAGCATCATCAACGAGCCAGTCAGCGAGAAGAAGAAGAACTTCACGGCGGCGTTCGTGCGATTGGCGCGTCCGTACACACCGATCAGCAAGTACAAGGGCAGCAGCGTCGCTTCGAAGAACACGAAGAACAGCATGCCGTCCTGCGCAGTGAACACGCCCTGCATCAGACCCGACAGCACCAGAAAGCTACCGAAGTACGAACTCATGCGCGTGGTCACGGCGCGCCACGACGCCAGCACGACGATGATGGTCGTGACGCCTGTCAGCGCCACCATCCATAGCGAGATGCCGTCGATGCCCACATGCCAGGAGGCATCGAACGACGCGATCCAGCGAAATCGCTCGACGAACTGAAGACTGGCAACGCTGGTGCGAAAACCGTGTACCAACGGCACGATAGGCGCTGCCGAAATCACGGCGGCGGCGAGCGATGCCCACCGTACGGTATTGGGATGACGATCCTGGCCCAGCAGCATGACGAGCGCGCCAGCCACGATAGGAAGCCAGATGAGGAGGGACAGGATGGGAAACATTGGGGGTCCTGATGTGCCGCAACAAAAATTCAGCGCAAACGCACCATTTCGACGCAGCCAGGGACGAATCTACCCCGCACGCATCGCGGGTAGCGACGCGCGCAAATCAAGGCAAATCAATGCCTGCGGGAGGGGACGCCAGGCGCGAGGGCGTCAACGAAGGTGGCAAGCATACGCGCCTCGAAAAGATTTTGCACCGCAGCAAATTTTACAAATGATTGCGAACGCTTAATCCGACCGGATGGTCGATGATTGCGCCTGCATCGACATGCCCGTGCAGCAAAGCGCGGCGATGGGCGCCGGGTTGCACGTGACGAAGTCAATCGATGATTGCGTCAAATTCGTCAATAACGCATTGCAGAATTTGAAGACTTTTGCGGGCATCGTCACCGAACGACACCCGCAGGAAAGACGCGAAGCCATGCCCCAAAAAGAGGCGAGCGGCCTCGGGGAGACATCGCTGCGGCTCAGGCCTTCGGACGACGCAGATCGAACATCGGCCCGATCTCGGCATAGTCACCAAGATACCCCGCGCGCATCACCGGATGTGCCTTCGCCGTATCGAACAGACCGTCCTCGCTCAAGTACTCGCGGCGGATGTGCACCCCGACCACCTGCCCCAGGGCCAGCCAGTTGTCCATCGGCTTGCCGTCGAGCCCCTGCAAGCGCACGATCTGGAGCAGCTTGCACTCGAGCGACGCAGGCGACTCAGCCACATGAGGAACGGCCACATTGACGCCGGGTGCCTTCGTCAATCCGGCCAACTCGAACTCGTCGACGTCATGCGGCACCGGTGCCGAGGTTCGGTTCATCGACTCAACAAGCGACTTGCTCGTCAGATTCCAGACGAATTCACGTGTGGCTTCGATATTGGCAATGGAGTCCTTGAATCCCTCACTGCAAAAACCGATGATCGGCGGGAACGTCGCGAAGGCACCGAAGAAGCTATAAGGGGCGAGGTTGGTTCGGCCCTGCGCATCGCGGCTGGAAATCCAGCCGATCACACGCGGTGCGACGATGGCCTTGAACGGATCGTGGGAAAGACCATGGCCTTTGGCCGGGTCGTAGAAATGAACGTCGTTGGACATGGGGCGAGGACGAGGTTAAGAGGTATCCGGTGATGCTAGCGCACTCCGTCATCTCGTGTTGCCCGGCTGTTCAGTTGCGCGGTTGCGTTGGCCGCCATCAGGCAGACGCGCCACGCCCGAGGCGCTCGATCACCGTCTTGTGCGCCGGCCACTGCGCCGCGAGCGCCGCCGGGTCGGCCATCTCGAAGTCCTCGAACGCGAAACCGGGGGCGACGGTGCATCCGACCAGCGAGTAGCGCGTCGACGGCGCGGGCTGCGCGGCGAACCAGTGCCCGGCGGGCACCATGTGCTGAAGATGCTCACCGCCTGCGACGTCGGCGCCGAGGCATGTCGTCGTCAGCTTGCCGGCCGGATCGATCTCGTGAATCCAGAGCGTGCCGCCAAGATGGAAATGCCAGATCTCATCGCTGCGAATCCGATGGAAAGCCGAGAAATCTTCGGCTTCGAGCAGATAGAGAATCGCGGTGGAAATGCTGCGCGGACCGGAGAAACCGTCCGGCAACGCGTGTGCCGCAATCGTGCCGGACGCACGGTAGGTTTCACGATAGTGCCCGCCTTCCGGATGCGGCTGTAGCCCGAGAGACGTGACGAGATCGGCGGCGGACGGCATGACGGACTCCTGAATAGGGATCGTGACAATCGAAACTAACGCGTTAAACGATGCGGACGATGCGAACGATAGCGCATCGCGGCAAGCATTTGGCCGCCGGATGCCTGTCGATTCATCTGACGAAACATAAATTCCATCTGATAAAACGATTGGCCGAAAACCCTGCGCTTACACGCACGTCCTGCGGGCGGCATGAATAGAGGCTTGCCGCGCCATTTCGGCGCGGAACCGGCGAGAATTGCCGAATTATGCGACGATTGCCCCGTTGCGTCGCGCAAGGCGACGCGTTTTTCATTGCACGCGCCGCCACGGCGCCGTCAGACCATGCCTGCCACACTCAAGATTGACTTTGTTTCCGATGTCGCCTGTCCCTGGTGTGCCATCGGCCTTGCTTCACTGAAGACGGCACTCGGCCGTCTGGGCAACGAGGTCGAAGCCGACCTGCATTTCAGCCCGTTCGAACTCAACCCGGACATGCCGGCAGAAGGCGTCGCACTCGCCGATTACATGTCGCAGAAGTACGGACTGTCGCCGGAGCAATTGGCACAGAATCAGGCGAACATCAGCGCGCGTGCCGCGGCTGAAGGGTTCCCGATGCGCATGGATCTGCGCACGCACGCGTACAACACGTTCGACGCGCATCGTCTGCTGCACTGGGCGCTGACGCTCGGCCAGGACAAGCAACTGGCGCTCAAGGAAGCCCTCCTGCGCGCCTATTTCGTCGAGGGAAAACGCACGAGTGATCCGGAAGTTCTGGTCGACGCCGTGCAGCAAGCCGGCCTCGATCCGGCGCGAGCCCGCGAGATTCTGGCCACTGACGAATACGCCGAGCAGGTGCGCGCGCTTGAGCGTCATTACCAGAACCTCGGCATCCGTTCGGTGCCCGCGATCATCTTCAACAATCGCCATCTCATTAGCGGCGGCCAACCGCCGGAAGTCTTCGAGCAGGCCATCCGTCAGATTCTGGCCGAGGGCTGATCCGTCATGTCGTCGCTGCCCCCGACCGCCGATACGCCGGCGGCTGGCGCCCCTGCCGGGGTGCAATCGCACGAACCGCCTGCCACCGGACGTGGCCTCGCCATGACGGCGATCCTGCTCGCCGTCTCGCTGGCCAGTCTTGACACCGCCATCGCCAACACGGCGCTGCCGCAGATGGCGATTGATCTGAACACGACGCCGTCGGCATCGGTCTGGATCGTGAACGCCTACCAACTCGCGATGGTCGCGACGCTGCTCCCCTTTGCTTCGCTGGGCGAGCGTGTCGGCCACAAACGCGTCTTCATGTGGGGCGTGGCGGTGTTTCTCGTGGCGTCGCTACTCTGCGCCCTGTCGCCGACGCTCGGCGTTCTCGCCGGGGCTCGCGTGCTGCAAGGCGTGGGGGC
>JARLJF010000135.1 GCA_031291335.1 Pandoraea sp.
GAAGGTCATCGTCGATGCAAATTCAGATTCACAAAGAAGTCGATGCACGCGGCCTGTTGTGCCCGCTGCCCATCTTGCGCGCCAAAAAAGCGCTCGCCGACATGGAAAGCGGCCAGATTCTCAAAGTGCTCGCCACCGACCCCGGCTCGCAGCGCGATTTCGCCGCCTTCGCCAAACAAACCGGCAACGAAATCGTCGAAACCTCAACGCAAGACAAAGTCTTCACGTTCCTGATGAAACGCCGCTAAGCCGGCGCAACTCACGCACCGAACGCCCAAACAAAAGGCGCTGTGCCCGCGATTGCGGGGCACAGCGCCTTTTTTTTACGTCAGTCTGATGCTATCGAGAGGCTAAAACACACCTGCGAACAGGCCAATGCGCCTAACTCCCGTTCAGCCTTCCAGCACCGGCGAACGGGTACGCAAATATTCTTCGAAATCAGCGGCCACTTCCGGGTGACGCAACGCAAACTCGACCGTCGCCTTCAGATAGCCCAGCTTGCTGCCGCAGTCGAAACGCGTGCCGTGATACTTGTACGCCAGCACCTGTTCGTCGGCGAGCAACGACTGGATCGCGTCCGTGAGTTGCAATTCGCCGCCGGCGCCCGGCTTCAGCGCGCGCAAATGTTCGAAGATACGCGGCTTCAACACGTACCGGCCCACCACGCCGAGATTCGACGGCGCCACGTTCGGCTCCGGCTTCTCGATGATGCCCGACATCTTGATGATCGAGTCTTCCCACTCCTTGCCGTCGACAATCCCGTACGACTTGGTTTCCTGCGCCGGGATCTCTTCGACACCAATCACCGAGCTGTGATAGTGGTCGAACACCTCGATCATCTGCGTCATGACCGGCGGTGTGCCGTACAGCAAGTCGTCCGCGAGAATCACGGCGAACGGGTTGTCGCCCACCAGCTTTTCCGCGCACAGCACCGCGTGGCCAAGGCCCAGCGCTTCCGGCTGACGCACGTAGAAGCAGTCCACATGGCTCGGCTTGATGCTGCGCACCAGCTCCAGCAGCTTGTCCTTGCCGCGCGCTTCCAGTTCCGCTTCGATTTCGTACGATTTGTCGAAGTGGTCCTCGATGGCCCGCTTGCTGCGCCCCGTGACGAAAATCATTTCGGTGATGCCGGCCGCCATGGCTTCTTCCACCGCATATTGAATCAGCGGCTTGTCGACGATCGGCAGCATTTCCTTCGGGCTCGCCTTCGTGGCGGGGAGAAACCGCGTGCCAAGACCTGCTACCGGAAATACCGCTTTTGTAACTTTTAGCATGTGATTACCCTGAGTCCTCTGGTTTAGCTATCAGTCCTTGCCCGCCCGATCACCCTCTGATCACGGGCGGACACGGAGCCCCGATCAGGCGGGCAACCGCGCCAGCTGGGCTTGCAGCTTGCCCACCGTGGCTTCGAATTCAGTCCGCCTTTTCTGCTCCTGCTCAACGACTGCCGGCGGCGCCTTCGCAACAAAACTTTCGTTCTGCAATTTGCCGTTGCACTTGATGATTTCCGTGCTCAACCGCGCAATCTCTTTCGACAAACGCTCGCGCTCCACGGCGACATCGATTTCCACCTTCAGGACGAGCTTGTCATTCCCTACGATAGCAATCGGCGCGCCATCTGCCTGTGCGTCCAGCGTTGCTTCGTCGGCGATGATCTGCACTTCCGACAAACGGGCCAGCGCCTGGGCGTACGGAGCGAACGTACGCAAGCGCTCCGCATTGCCGGCGGCGAGCAACGGCACCTTGACCGCCGGCGACAGATTCATTTCACCGCGCAGATTCCGGCACGCGTCGATCACCGCTTTCAGATCGGCTGCCCATTGTTCCGCGTCTTCGTCGATCTTCGAAGGCTCGGCAACTGGGTAAGGTTGCACCATGATGGACGCTTCACCCTCGGTCATGCCCGCGGGATAACGTCCGGCCAATGGCGCCACTTTCTGCCACAACGCTTCGGTAATGAAAGGAATCACCGGATGCGCGAGGCGCAGCACCGTCTCGAGCACGCGCAACAGCGTGCGGCGCGTGGCGCGCTGCTGGTTCGGCTGACCCGTCTGGATCTGAACCTTGGCGAGTTCGAGATACCAATCACAGTATTCGTCCCATACGAACTTGTATAGGGCGTTGGTCACATTATCGAAACGATAGTCGGCGAAACCTTTGGCGATTTCCGTTTCCACACGTTGCAGGCGCGAGACGATCCAGTAGTCGGCCTGCGAGAAGTGCAGATGGCCGTCCGGGCCGCATTCGCCGCACTGTGCCGGCTGCTCGAAGCCGCAATCGTGGCCTTCGCAGTTCATCAGCACGAAACGGGTGGCATTCCACAGCTTGTTGCAGAAGTTGCGATAGCCTTCGCAGCGCGCGAGGTCGAAGTTGACGTTGCGGCCGAGCGTGGCCATGGACGCCATCGTGAAGCGCAGCGCGTCGGTGCCGAACGCGGGAATGCCGTCCGGGAATTCCTTGCGGGTTTTCTTTTCGATCGATGCGGCCTGCTTCGGATTCATCAGGCCGGTGGTGCGCTTGGCGACCAGCGTGTCGAGGTCGATACCGTCGACGATATCGATCGGGTCGAGCGTATTGCCCTTGCTCTTCGACATCTTCTGGCCTTCGGCGTCGCGCACCAGACCGTGCACGTAGACCGTGTCGAACGGCACCTTGCCGGTGAAGTGCGTGGTCATCATGACCATGCGCGCGACCCAGAAGAAGATGATGTCGAAGCCGGTCACCAGCACCGACGACGGCATGAAATGCTTCAGTTCCGGCGTTTCGTTCGGCCAGCCGAGCGACGAGAACGGCACCAGCGCCGACGAGAACCACGTGTCGAGCACGTCTTCGTCGCGCTTCAACGCGCCGGTGTAGCCGGCCGCGGTCGCTTTGGCGCGTGCGTCTTCTTCGGTCTTGGCGACGAAGATCTCGCCGTTTTCGCCGTACCAGGCCGGGATCTGATGGCCCCACCAGAGTTGGCGCGAGATGCACCAGTCCTGGATGTTTTCGAGCCACTGGTAGTACGTGGTCGACCAGTTTTCCGGCACGAACTTGATCTCACCGCTGCGGACCACGTCCAGCGCGGTTTCGGCGATCGATTTGCCCGGATTGAAGGTGCCTTCCGGCGCCGGCTTGCTCATGGCGACGAACCATTGATCCGTCAGCATCGGCTCGATGATCACGCTCGTGCGGTCGCCGCGCGGCACCATCAGCTTGTGCTTCTTGACCGATTCGAGCACGCCGAGCGAGTCGAGGTCCGCCACGACCTGCTTGCGGGCGTCGAAACGGTCGAGGCCGCGGTATTTTTCCGGCGCGTTGTCGTTGATCTTCGCGTCGAGCGTGAGGATTTCGATCATCGGCAGGTTGTGGCGCTGGCCGACCGCATAGTCGTTCTGGTCGTGCGCGGGCGTGACCTTGACGACGCCGGTGCCGAATTCGCGGTCGACGTAGTCGTCGGCGATGACCGGCACTTCGCGGCCCGACAGCGGCAGCGTGACCGTCTTGCCGATCAGGTGCGCGTAGCGTTCGTCTTCCGGATGGACCATCACGGCGGTGTCGCCGAGCATGGTTTCCGGACGGGTGGTCGCGACCGTCAGATGACCCGAGCCGTCGGTGAGCGGGTACTGGATATGCCAGAGGAAGCCGTCTTCTTCTTCGCTGACCACTTCGAGATCGGACACGGCCGTCATCAGCACCGGGTCCCAGTTGACGAGGCGTTTGCCGCGATAGATCAGGCCTTGTTCATACAGGCGGACGAACACGTCGCGCACGGCGGTCGACATTTTGTCGTCCATCGTGAAGTATTCGCGCGACCAGTCGATCGAGGCGCCGAGGCGGCGGACCTGATTCGTGATGGTCGAGCCGGACTCCTGCTTCCAATCCCAGACGCGTTCGACGAATTTTTCGCGGCCGAGGTCATGGCGCGACACGCCTTGCGCGTCGAGTTGACGTTCGACGACGATCTGCGTGGCGATCCCCGCGTGGTCGGTGCCCGGCACCCACAGGGTGTTTTCGCCGAGCATGCGGTGATAGCGGGTGAGGCTGTCCATGATCGTCTGGTTGAAGGCGTGGCCCATGTGCAGGGTGCCCGTGACGTTCGGCGGCGGCAGCTGGATCGAGAAGTCTTTCTTGTTCCCGTCGAATGAGGGCGCGGCGTACGCGCGTTTTTCCCATTCCGGGCCCCAGTGGGCTTCGATGGTGTGGGGTTCGAAGCTCTTGGAGAGGGTGTCGGTGGCGGTGGTGTCGCTCGGGGTCTCGCTCATGGGGCTTTCTGCTGGTGGATGCGTGGAATCTTTGATTATAAGCGGGGCTTAAGGTGGTGGGATTTTTGGGGTAGGTTTTGGCCTTTGCGGCGCTTGGGTTGTGCTCTTATTGCGTTGGCTCGGTAGTCTATTAGCGTTGCCCCTGTGCCTGTTGCTTTGGCCTTTCCTTGATGTCACGGTGGTCTATTAGCGTTGCCCCCTGTGCGGGGCGGCACTAACTTCTCTTTGCCGCGGCAAAGAGAAGTCAGCAAGAGAAAGCCGCTCACACCGCTAATTCTTAAGCGGGGCCCGTGGGCTGCCGCAGGTAGTGGTGCATCTGGAATCTGTGCTCCCGCACACTCCGCGTTCGTGACAAGGCCGTCATTCCTCCCGCCTCGCGTTACGCGCTCGCCGGAACGGTTCGCCTCGAACCCGTGGTTTTTCTGCGCGCGGGGGGAGCCGTCGGCTTCGCCTCGGCGCACGAAAAAATGATGTTGAATTCGGCGTTGCCCACAACACCCCGACGTTCTGGTAACCATCCGCCACGACACGCAAAGCCTCGATGTTTTGGTGAACGACCGCTACGGCGCGCGCAGCGCCGCCGGAAGGATGACGCC
>JARLJF010000136.1 GCA_031291335.1 Pandoraea sp.
GAAAGCGTATGGCCTGCGTCCCGGCACGCCTGACGCCTATGCGTTCACCTATCTCGACTTTGTCGCGGCGTCACGTACGTACGGCAAGGTCGGCGGGTTCGCGCAGTTGGCAACACTGGTCAAGCGCATGAAAGCGTCGCGCCCCGGTGCGTTGTTGCTCGATGGCGGCGACACGTGGCAGGGCTCCGGCACCGCCATGTGGACGAAGGGGCAGGACATGGTCGACGCCACGCTCGCGCTGGGTGTCGATGTCATGACGGCGCACTGGGAATTCACGTATGGGGCGGACCGCGTGAAGTCGGTCGTCGAGGAGCAGCTCAAGGGCAAGATCGACTTCGTCGCCCAGAACGTGCAGACGAACGATTTCGGCGACCCGGTTTTCGCGCCCTACACGATCAAGACGATGAATGGCGTGCCTGTAGCGATCATCGGGCAGGCATTTCCGTACACGCCGATTGCGAACCCGCGCTACTTTGTGCCGGATTGGACGTTCGGGATTCAGGAAGAGCGCTTGCAGTCGATGGTCGACGAAGTGCGCGGCAAGGGGGCGCAGGTTGTGGTGGTGCTGTCGCACAACGGCATGGATGTGGACCTGAAGCTCGCGTCGCGCGTGCGCGGCATCGACGCGATCATGGGTGGTCACACGCACGACGGCGTGCCGAAGCCGGTCGTCGTGGAAAATGCGGGCGGCAAGACGCTCGTGACCAATGCTGGATCGAACGGCAAGTTCCTGGCGGTGCTCGACTTCGACGTGAAGGGTGGCAAGCCGGTGGACTTCCGCTACAAGCTGCTGCCGGTGTTCTCCAATTTGCTGCCGGCCGATGCGCCGATGCAGGCGCTCATCGAGCGCGTGCGTGCGCCGTTTGCCGCGAAGCTGGCCGAGCCGCTGGCAGTGACGGAGGGCGTGCTGTACCGCCGGGGCAACTTCAATGGCACCTTCGACCAGTTGCTGCTAGACGCGGTGATGGCCGAGAAGGACGCCGAAATCGGCTTCTCGCCGGGCTTCCGTTGGGGAACGTCACTACTGCCGGGCGCGACGATCACGATGGAACAACTGCTCGACCAGACGGCAGTGACCTATCCGTATACGACACTCACGCCGATGACCGGCGAGACCATCAAGACGGTGCTGGAGGACGTGGCCGACAACCTGTTCAATCCCGATCCGTACTATCAGCAGGGCGGAGACATGGTGCGCGTGGGGGGCATGGATTACGTGATCGATCCGATGGCGCCGATGGGCAAGCGCATCACGGACATGCGCCTGAACGGCAAAGCGATCGAGGCGGGCAAGACCTACAAGGTCGCGGGCTGGGCGCCGGTCGCCGAAGGGGCGCAGGGCGAGCCGGTGTGGGACGTGGTGGCGCGTTATCTTCGGTCGCAGAAGACGATCGTGGCGAAGGCGCCGAAAGTCCCGGTCATCAAGGGATTGACCGGAAATCAAGGGATGGCCTGACGGGCGGATCGGTCTCGCGGGAATTGGGTGAATTATTCGGATTTGTCCAAATCCCGAGCAATTTTGTCGGCTGCTCGTGACGTATGAAAAAACCGATATAATCGTTCCTTGGTGTGGGGCGGTAGCTCAGCTGGGAGAGCGTCGCGTTCGCAATGCGAAGGTCGGGAGTTCGATCCTCCTCCGCTCCACCAGTTCGAAATGAAACGTTGTTTTTCAAGAATTTACAGAATTTTACTTCGCTATTCACTGCGGCCGCGTATTCTGATCGAGATATGGTGCGGTGGCAGCTGCCAAACACTCAACCCCCCACCCGCTTCGAAGTCTCGTCACTATTATGACAAATGGCCGGGCCAAACTTCGGGGGCTCGAATTTCCGAGTGACGTGCGTTCTGCCGCGAGATCGGAGATTCGCATTACACAAGCGCGACGAATCGGTCTCGGCGGACGGCTTACCCGCTTCGAACTATTTGCGGAAGGTGGCTTAGTGAAATGGAATGATTCGGAAATTCCAAAAATGAATTTGGCTGGGCCGATGTATTGGCGCGGCCGGATGGGAAAATAACTGCACCATGACGCACCGCTTCCTGCCAGGCGGATGCGTTAGATTACTGACAGCTGGAATCGAGGCTCTCAGACCAGAATGCGAAATCCTGTTAAGGAAGGAATACAAAGAGCATGATACAGAAACGAGAAACGATTTTGGTGACAGGTGCAGATGGATTCATCGGTTCCCATCTGACGGAACTTCTCGTTCGTGAAGGCTTCAAGGTAAAAGCGCTTTCTCAGTACAATTCCTTCAACTATTGGGGTTGGTTGGAAGATGTTGAATGCAAGGATGCGATTGAAGTCCTGAACGGCGACGTGCGCGATCCGCATTACTGCAAGCACATCACCAAAGACGTCGACATTGTTTTTCATCTTGCTGCGCTGATCGCCATTCCGTACTCGTACGTGGCCCCGGACAGTTATGTGGACACTAACGTCAAGGGCACGCTCAATATCTGTCAGGCAGCGCTCGACAATGGTGTGAAGCGTGTTATCCACACTTCCACGAGCGAGGTGTACGGCACTGCCCAGTATGTGCCGATCGACGAAAAGCACCCGCTTCAGCCGCAATCACCCTATAGCGCGTCGAAGATTGGGGCGGACGCTATGGCGATGAGTTTTTTCAACGCGTTCGATCTGCCGCTGACCATCGCTCGTCCGTTCAACACCTATGGCCCCCGTCAGTCTGCCCGCGCAGTCATCCCGACGATCATCAGCCAGATCGCCAGTGGGAAAAAGCAAATCAAGCTTGGTGACGTGACGCCAACTCGCGACTTCAACTATGTGACGGACACATGTCGCGGGTTCCTGCAGCTCGCGCAATGCGACAAGGCCATCGGCGAGATCGTCAACATCGGTTCGAATTATGAGATTTCTGTCGGCGATACGCTGAATCTGATTCGCGAACTGATGAACAGTGACGTCGAGTTCATTGCCGACGAGCAGCGCCTCAGGCCCGGAAAATCGGAAGTATTCCGTTTGTGGTGCGACAACGCGAAAATTCACGAGCTGACCGGTTTCGAGCCGCAGTATGACATTCGCGCCGGCCTGAAGGCGACGATTGATTGGTTCACCGAGCCCAAAAATCTGGCCAAGTACAAAGCCGACATCTATAACGTGTAAGCCCATGTTCGAGTCATTAATCAGCTTCGTTCGCGACCAATACCGCAGCCACGATTTTATCCCGCTTCATGCGCCTTTGTTTTCCGGGCGTGAGCGCGATTACGTGATGGAAACAATCGATTCCACCTTTGTTTCCAGTGTCGGGGCATTTGTCGATCGCTTCGAGCGGGACATGGCAGCGTATACGGGCAGTCCGCGCGCCGTTGGTACGGTCAACGGTACAGCAGCGCTGCACATTGCGTTGAAATTGGCCGGCGTTATGCCGGGGGAACTGGTCATCACCCAGCCTTTGACATTTGTCGCGACGTGCAACGCCATTGCGTATTGCAATGCTGAGCCGGTGTTCGTGGATGTTGACCGTCACACACTCGGTTTGTCGCCGACGGCACTGGAAGCCTGGTTGCTCGAAAACGCAATTGTTGACGATGACGCCGTGTGTCGGACCAAGGCGGACCGTAAGGTGATTCGCGCCTGTTTGCCGATGCATACATTCGGTCATCCCGCCGACCTGGACGGTCTTGTGGACGTGTGCGCCCGCTGGAAACTCGCCTTGGTCGAGGATGCCGCCGAGTCTTTGGGCAGCCTCTACAAGGGGCGCCACACCGGCACCTTCGGGCTGCTCGGCACGTTGAGCTTCAACGGTAACAAGATTATGACCACCGGCGGCGGAGGCATGATTCTTGCCGGTGAGGTGCTTGGCAGTCGTGCCAAGCACCTCACCACAACGGCGAAACAGCCCCATGCATACGAATATGTGCATGATGAGCTTGGTTATAACTATCGTCTTCCCAATATCAACGCAGCTTTAGGCTGTGCCCAGCTCGAGCAGCTTGAGGCTTTTGTTGCCAATAAGCGTGAACTGGCTGAACGATACGCCGCCCACTTTGATGGTAGTGATCTGCAGTTTGTCGCTGAGCCGGACGGATGTCGCTCGAACTATTGGCTGAATGCGGTCATATGCCGTGATCGGGAGCGGCGGGATGCCCTTCTCAAGGCGACCAACGACAAGGGTGTTATGACCCGTCCGATCTGGGCACTGATGAATCGCCTGCCTGTCTTTGCCCACTGTCGCAAAGGCGCTATGACCAACGCCGAATGGCTTGAAGCGCGCGTGGTGAATCTGCCTAGCAGCGTCACGGTTGCCTGAAGACGCCTGCTGTCACAAAACACGGTAAATCGTTATGGATGAAACGCTTGTAATTGCCGAAATCGGCGTCAATCACAACGGCGATGTCGGTCTCGCCAAGGAAATGATCGCCGCCGCCAAGGACACCGGTGTGGACGTCGTCAAATTCCAGACGTACAAAGCCGAGGAAGTGATGACGGACGAAACGCCGCTCGCTGGTTATATGAAGGATGGCGACAGTAATTTTCTCGAGCTGGCGCGGCGTCTGGAACTCACTTTCGATGAAACCTTGGAGTTGCAGGCCTATGCCAACAGCAAGGACATCGAGTTCCTTTCTTCGCCATTTGATGTGCCGTCCTGCGAGTTCCTGGGCACCATCGGCATGCGCCGCCTGAAGATTCCGTCGGGCGAGACAGTCAATCCGTTCCTGCTGCGCGCTGCTGCTGAAACAGGACTGCCGCTGATTGTCTCAACTGGCATGGCGACTCTGCAGGAAGTCCGTAGATCGCTGGACTACCTCGAGCGCCATAACAGTGGCCCTGTCACGGTGTTGCACTGCACGACGCAGTATCCTGCGGAGCCGCAGTTTTCCAATCTGCGCGCAATGGCAACGATGGCGCGCGAGTTTGGTTTGCCCGTGGGCTATTCGGACCATACGCCAGGCATCGAGATCTCGTTGGCCGCCGTGGCGCTAGGTGCCACCGTCATTGAAAAGCATTTCACCTTGGACAAACGGCTGCCTGGTCCTGATCAGGCAGCATCTCTGGAGCCCCATGAGTTCAAGGCGCTGGTGGACGGTATCCGCAATATCAATTCGGCGCTGGGCCATGGCGAGAAGCGCCCCTGGCCCATTGAGCTTGAGGTTGCCAAGGTGGCTCGCAAGTCTGTCGTCGCCGTGCACGCAATGCCAAAGGGGCACGTGATTAAGGACAGAGACCTGACGGCCAAACGCCCCGGTACGGGCATCCCAGCGATGGATGCCGAGCAAATGATTGGTCGTACCCTGGCGCGGGACATTCCGGAAAATGCTCTGCTCCAGTGGAGTGACCTGGCCTGAACGCGGCCATGGCGTACTGTCGCGATCACTCATGATTACCCTAGCCGCCCTCACCGTCGCCCGCTCCGACTTCGGCCGCATGCAGGCGCTTTATGAAGCGCTTCATAGGTCGGATCGCTATCGATTGTTGTTGGCGGCCGGCGCCGGGCATCACGACGAGCGGCTGGGTCGCACGTTGAGCGATGTCGAACGTAGTGGCCTCCCGCTCGACTGTGTGTTGCCGCCAGTGGAGGGAGGCCCGGGGGCACAGAGCGCAGCTGTGCTGGTGGGTATGGTCGAATGGCTTGAGCGGCGCAGACCCGATGCGCTCCTGATTTTGGGCGATCGCTACGAAATGCTGGCCGGCGCACAGGCGGCGATGCTTGCCCGGGTTCCCATTGTCCACATTGGCGGCGGGCACCTGACACTCGGCGCGATGGATGAGCGGGTACGTCATGCACTTTCCAAGTTAAGTGCATTGCATCTCGTGGCCTCTGATGCTTGTGGCGCGCGTGTGGCCGCTCTGCATGAGGATCCCGGCGTAATCCATGTTACCGGTGCGCCGGAACTGGACGCTCTGGTCCTGACGACCGTGATTCCGCGCGATGAATTTTGCCGTGCCTTGGGACTGAACGCCGGCAAGCCCATCGCGCTGGTCACGCTACATCCCGAGACAAACGTGACCGATGCGGAGAACGCGCATTTTGCCGCGGAGGCGGAACGTGCCTTGATGGCAATGCCACAACAGGTGCTCATCACCGCCCCATGCGCCGATCCGGGCAACGAGCCTTTCCTCGCACTGTGCGAATCCCTGCCGTTGCGTCGGCCCGACAGTTGCTATGTCCCTAATCTTGGACTGCGTCGCTATGTGGCAGCGCTTCACCACGCGGATGTGGTGCTGGGCAACTCTTCGTCTGGAATCATCGAGGCCGCCACGGCTGGCGCGCCAGTGGTCAACGTCGGTGAACGTCAAGCCCTGCGCGATCGTGCTGAAAATGTGCTGGATTGCCCGTTCGACGCCGACGCTATTCTGAATGCCGTTAATGCGGCCACCGAGCCGGATTTCGTGGCCCGCAGTCGCAATGTGGTCAATCCATACGGCGACGGCACTTTCGTGGCTCGCGTTCTACCCATTTTCGACGGTCTTTCCTGGCCCTTGCCGGTGGACAAGCCTTGGCTACCTTGACATCTCGGACAGGATTCTTCAAGTATGAATGTTTTTTTCCTCAATGTCGGTCGTCGCTGTGAATTGGTCGAGGCCTTCGCCCGCGCACTTCCCGCCGTCTCACCGGGTCTGATCTGGGGGAGCGATCCTAATCCGCTGGCCCCCGCTCTGGCAGTCGTCGACCGACGGATCGAACTGCCAAGTACCATCGATAGCGCGGACTTCCTGGACCAGCTGTGCGAGTTTCTAGTGCGCGAATCGATCGATTTGGTCATTCCGACGATCGATCCCGATCTGGTTCGCCTGGACGGCTGGCGTTCGACGTTGGCGGAGCGCGCGCCACGGGTGCGATTGTTGCTGTCGCCGTCGTCCGTCATCAGCATCGCGCGTGACAAGCGGCAGAGTCGCACGGCCTTCGCGCGTTTGGGGGCCGAGGTGCCGGAAGCGGTTGATCCGT
This sequence comes from Pandoraea sp., assembly GCA_031291335.1. Classification (GTDB taxonomy): domain Bacteria; phylum Pseudomonadota; class Gammaproteobacteria; order Burkholderiales; family Burkholderiaceae; genus Pandoraea. The sequence continues at coordinate 6,909 of JARLJF010000136.1, forward strand.
CTGCGCAAGATTTGACCTTCCCCTTGTTTATCAAGCCAGCGTCGGGCTCTGCCTCCGTGGGGGCGGTGCGTATCGATAATGCCGATGAATTGCATGAGCGCCTCGCGTCCACCGTGGACCCAATGGTAGAGCGCTTTGTGACCGGCGATGAAACCACCGTGGACGTGTTGCTGGACCTGGAAGGCAATGCCTTGTGCGCCGTTCCTCGTCGCCGACTACAGGTGCGTGGCGGTGAGGTGACGCGCGGCATCGTGGAGTGCTCCCCCGAACTGGAGTCGCTCGCCAAACAACTGGCTTCCGGGCTCGGCTGTATCGGCCCGGTTACGGTCCAATTCCGGAATCCGGCACCCGGTAGATGGGTGGCGATGGAACTTAATGCCCGTATGGGGGGCGGCCTGCCACTGTCCATCGGCGCGGGGGCCGACTGGCCGAGATGGATTCTACAGATGGCTGCGGGACGGACGCCTGACGCGACTACGGCTGTCGTGCACGACGGAATGATCATGACCCGGGCGGACCGTTCCATTTTCCTCCCGCCGTCCCGTCTTGGCTCCGTCCGTGGTCTGGATGCGCCGTTGCCGCCGGTGGTGGTGTTCGATATGGACGACACGTTATACCCGGAAGCCGATTTTGTGCGATCCGGATACCGTGCGATCGCCGAGCGTGTATGGCATGACTGGCACGTGGATATTGAACCGGAGCTACGCCGCCGTTTTGCGGCAGGACAGCGCGGAGACCTGATGAGCGCGGCACTGGCTAACCTGGGGGTATGCGTGCCAGAGGAATATGTTGGCGCGGTCCTTGTGAAGACCTACCGCGAGCACCGGCCATCCATCAGTCCATATGTCGAAGTCGTCCCTGTGCTGACGGAGCTGCGCAACCGGGGTCATCGGCTCGCTTTGCTAACGGATGGTTGGGCGGCGGTGCAGCGCCGAAAGCTCGAAGCGCTTGGCCTGACAGGTTTCTTCGACGAGATCGTCGTTACGGACGAACTGGGGCGTGACGCCTGGAAGCCATCTACCAAGGGTTTCGAGCGCATTTTGACAGCGCTGGGCGTGCGAGGAGACCAAGCGCTCTACGTGTCGGACAATCCGCTAAAGGACTTCATCGGTCCACATCGGCTCGGCATGCGCACGGTGCGCATCGTCAGGCCTGGCACTGAGCACGGCGACTCGTTGCCTCCGACGCCCGAGCACCAGCCGAAGTGCGTTATCCACGCCTTGGCAGAATTGCTGTCTGCACCGACGCTCTGACGATGTAGCCCGGGATCCGGGCGAGCACGCAGACCCTGAAGCGGTGAGAAGCCTGTTTCTTCCGACGAGCGTCACGCGATGAAGGGCCAGGGCGATGTCGGATCGGTACGGACGACTGCGATTTGTCGCAGCAGGTCAACTTGCCTGGCTCGGACGGGCATCTTGAAGCGCTGTAACATTTCACTGCGTGTGCCGTGCCATGTGCGCCATTGCGATCATCCCATCGGCATCCATCGTTGACGCGGCATAAAATCGCGAGTCATTGCAGTGGCAAGCGGTGTCCGTAAACGATTACAGAAGTTGGTGGCAAGCAATTTACGCGATGTTCCGAAGAAGTCTTTTTGATTTTTCTCTGACGGCCGGACTACTTGTCGATGTTGTTTCCGAAATCTTTCAAGGATTGTCTTATCATTCATGAAATATTTCGCTATCGATTTCGGTCGTTGATTGCATGCCTTGAGAGCTTGAAATGGCAACAAACATGAAGAACTGGGAATCCGTACTGGTAGCCGCAACCTCCACACTGCACGACGCAATGGCGGTGCTGGACCGTGGCGGGCTTCAGATCGCGGTTGTCGTCAATGGGAGCCGACAAGTGCTGGGAACGTTAACGGACGGCGACATCCGACGTGCCCTGTTGCGTCAACTGCCAATGGACACGCCTTGTGGCGACATCATGAGTCGTTCACCCGAGACGGCCTCCGTCACTGCGTCCAAAGAGGAAGTGCTGGCCCGTATGGAGCGTCGCCGCCTGCTTCAAATCCCTCTGGTGGACGGGCAGGGGCGTATCACTGGTATTCAGACGCTGCAAGACTTGCTGCACAGCCGTCGCAAGAACAATGCGGTTTTTCTCATGGCAGGTGGTTTCGGGAAGCGTCTTCAGCCATTGACGGATCATTGCCCCAAACCACTTCTCAAGGTCGGGGAAAAGCCGATCCTGGAAATCATCATCGAGAACTTTGTGGCTGCCGGCTTCCGCCGGTTCTTTATTTCCACACATTACCGTCCGGAGATGATCCGCGAGCGCATTGGTGACGGTAGCCGCTGGAATATCGAGGTTGAATACATCCATGAGGATGAACCCCTGGGGACGGGGGGGGCGCTGGGGTTGCTTCCCAAGGAGCGAATCCAGGAGCCGCTGTTTATGATGAACGGGGATTTGCTCACAAACCTGGACTTCAATCGACTGCTCGACTTTCACGAGAGCCACGAAGGTGTGGCTACCATGTGCGTGCGCGAATATGAGCATCGCGTGCCGTACGGCGTGATCGAAAGCGATGGCCTGCGTATTACTTCCATGGTGGAGAAGCCGGCATATCGCTATTTCATCAACGCAGGTATTTATGTGCTTTCGCCGCAAATCTTGAATGCTGTCAAGCGAGGCGAACGCATCGATATGCCAACGCTGCTTGAGCAGCAAATGCTCGCAGACCATCCCGTAAACATGTTTCCAATCCATGAATATTGGCTGGACATCGGACGCATGGAGGATTTCCAACGCGCCCAGAACGAAATTACGGGGCTCTTCAATGGTTGACCCTCGTTTGCTGGCCATCATTCCTGCGCGGGGCGGGAGCAAACGTCTGCCTGGAAAAAACGCCCGATTGCTGGGCGGCCGACCGCTCATTTCATGGTCAATCGACATTGCGTTGCACGCCGGTGTGTTCTGTGACGTGATGCTTACGACGGACGACGAAGAACTCGCGAACATCGGACTCGCTGATGGCGCGCTTGTGCCCTGGTTGCGCCCTGCGGCATTGGCGACTGACACCGCAACGACTTCGGATGTGTTGCAGCACGCACTTGCATGGTACGAGGCGGAACGCGGGCGGGTGTCCGGTGTCGTCCTGCTTCAGCCCACATGCCCGTTACGTCGAAACGCTTCGCTGGCGGGCGCATTGGCGCGTTATCTCGCGCAACCGGATGGCGCAGACAAACAGACCGTTGTCAGCGTCAGCCCGTGCTCCGTTCCTCCCGAATGGTGTTTTCGGATCGAAGATGGGGATGGCGCACTGCGGCCGATACTGGGGTGGAGCGAATTGGGCAAACGTTCGCAAGATCTGGCGGCAGCCTTCCGGCTCAATGGCTCGCTTTACATTGCGAGCAGTGAGACGATTCGTGCCGGGCGCCCGCTTGTCGGGCCTGGCTCGCTGGCATTCCTCATGGAAGGCCAGGAAGAGGCGGTGGACATCGATACAGAGGATGACTGGCGTCTCGCTGAGTCTTTTCTACGTCTCTGAGCGGGAGCCAAGATGTCGCTCGCCAGGTCGACCCTCCTTGTGATGATCAGTCGCATCCTCGTGATGTTCGCCGGACTGATCGTGTCTGGCGTGGCTGCGCATGCCTTGTCGAGCGTGGAGCAAGGATATTTTTTCACATTCTTGAGCATTGCTGCCGCGCAGGCGCTCTTCGAGCTGGGCATCACGAACCTTATCCTGCATCACCTCTCGCATGCTCGCGCAGCGATCGCCGGCGCAGTGAGTGAGGCGGACAAGAAAAATGCTGTCGATATTGCCGAATCCGCACGAGCCTACTCGAAGCGCTACTTCCTGCGGGCAGCAGGGCTTTTCACCGTCGTCGTCGGTTTGGGTGGACTGGTCTTTTTTTACTGGTCCCCTGGCGCACAGGGTGTGCATTGGCAGATGCCGTGGACGTTAATGATCGCGGGCACCGCGCTTAGCCTTTTCAACCTGACGCACTATTCTCATCTCGAGGGGTTTGGGCGCCTTGCAGTGTCCTATCGAATAAGGATGACGGCGACGGTCGTCCTTATCGCGGCCTTCACGCTCGCCGCCTTCACCCTCGGAGGGTTGATGTCATATCCTCTCGCGCTACTCGCAAGCAATGGGTACGCCTGCTTTGCGCTTCACCGGGCTTGCACGGAGGTGAACAAGGAGTTCGGGCTTGGCGGTGGCTATCAATCTCGACCGATCGACATCGGTCGAGAGCAGCGCAAGATGGCCGTATCGGCGACAGCGGGTTACGTGACGGCAAATACGCTGACCCCATATGCCTTTCACTTTTTCGGCGCGGAAGTTGCAGGCCAGATCGGGCTGACAATGTCCATCTTCGCGGCGATTGCCACAGTCGCTATGGCGCGAACCACGGCGGAAGCGCCCACCTACGGCCCATTGATCGCCTCGGGTAAACTGACTGAGCTCAAAAGGCGATTTCGCAGCACCTTCGCGTTCTCCGTTGCACTGGCTGTCGCATTGGTAGTTTTTGCGCTCATCGCCAGGCAGATGGGACTGGCGATGATGCCGAAATACGATAATCGAGTGCTGGGAGTAGCGGGTTTCGTCGTGATTGGCTTGTTGATCGTCTCGAACGTCGCCCTTTCTGTGACAAGCACCGTACTGCGCGCGTTCAAGATCGAGCAGCTTATGTGGCCATCACTGTTCGCTGCGCTTCTCGTGCTGCTGGCGCAATTGGCGCTGAGACTCGATCCAGTGAAATGCCTGGCCGTCCTGGCGGCGTTCAACGGGCTGGTGTTCTATCCCTTCGCCCATCGCCGACTCGCTGCCAAGATCTCTATCTGATATGGAAAAAAAGCAAAAGGTAATCGTCTCCTCCGTGAGCGACTGTCGTGAGAAGAATGGCATTGTGACATTCATGGAAATTCTCGCACGCAACGCAAGCCGCTTCGAGGTTTCTGGTCTGGATCTAGCGTTCGCGAATTACGTCGACCTGCAACTGTCGCGCGCAGAAGTCGCTACGACTGTGCCGGCGCTTGAGGCGCGCCCGACGGCCCCCGTCGCGCCGTCGTTGCCCTTTCGGACTCGCCTCAAGCGTAAAGTGAAAGAGGCGATTCGACAACGCCCATTCCCCGCATTCGCGCTTTTCTTGGGCACGTTGGGCATGCGTGGCCTGATGACGGCCATCAAGGCACGGCGGTATGACGAACCCGGCTGCGTGCATTTTTATCAGGATTTCCTGACCGCGTCCTTCGGTTGTTTCCTCCATCACAAGACCGCACGACGGGTCATCATTCTCCACTCCGGTGACGATGCGCTGAGTCAATTGTTTGCACACTTCCCTGGCATGAAGGGAACGAGGTACGAGCGGCGTGTCCGCCAATGGTTCGATTGGACGTTGCAGCGCCAGCACGCTATTGTGGCGCTGAGCGAAAAATACGCCTCAGATCTTCGCGGACACTATCCGAAGCACGAAGTCCGGTGCATTTACAACACTTCGCCGTTCGCCGGAACACGTTCCGTTGGCGGTGACTCAGGTCGGCCGCAAGACCGGATAAAATTGGTCGCGGTCGGTACGCTTCAGTATCGCAAGGGGTTCGACATGCTCATCAAGGCGGTTGCGTCGATGCCCTTGGCGGAGCGCAACAAGCTGGAAGTGACGATCGTTGGTGGCGGTCCGAGTCACGGGGAACTTGATGCACTCATTGACCAGTATGGCCTGAACGGCCGTATTACACTGGCAGGCGAGTCACATAATGTCGCAGCGTTTCTTCAACCGTCCGACGTCTATATTCTGACCAGCCGCGACGAAGGGCTGCCGATCTCGCTGATTGAGGCATGTAGCTTTGGCTTGCCGATCATTTCGACGCCGGTCGGATCCATTCCGGAGTTGTTCGATGATGCTTCCTGCAGGTTCGCGCATCCGTCGGAGGATAGTATCGCCGACGCGTTGATGGCGTTGTGCACCGGCAAGCTCGATCTGGAAAACCTCTCGCGACAATCCAAGCGAATCTTCGATTCGAAGCTGTCGCTCGAGAACTTCCTGGGCTCGTACATCAATTTGCTCTCCGGCAAACCTATCGTCAAATCATGAAGCTCGGTCCGTCGCCTGTTCTAGAAATCGCGAACCTGCTCGTCTGGCTCGCACTGCTCGTTTTGCAGGCCACTGATGGTCTTGCGGACGGGTTTGCGACCGTATATTTGCCGATTTCCCTGACGCTGCTGTTACTCAGGCAACTGGCGAGTAAGCGTCCAGCTTTTGACTTGTCCATCGTCTTCCTGGCCAGTTGCCTGTTCTTCTTCTCGATCGGCATCATCCTTTGGCCTTTCTCGTCACTCTCGCCGGCTGATTTCGCCAGCTTGGTCACCGAGCAATTCACTTGGCAGCAACTGGACGACGCAGCCATTTGGATCGGTCTCTCCATTGCCATCACGATGGCGACCATGATGATTCTGCGTCGCCGAGTCAGGCACAATTCTCAGCCGATCACGGCAGCATTCTTACGCCTGGACGACCCTCGTACGAAAGGCCTTTACCGGCTGGGTGTGTTTTGTATTTTGATCTCGTTGCCGGCAGTGGCGGTGGAGCTGGTCGATCAATTGCGATTTATCCAGAGCGTGGGTTACCTCGCCCTTTTCTCGGAGGGAATCGCCGTATCGGCTTCGTCCAAAGCCTTCCTGTACGTATTCAACCTTGGGTTTGGATTAACGCTTGCCTTCGCAAGAAGACGGATGGAGTTTTTGTTGCCTGCGGCGCTGTTCCTGGCCGTGGCCACTCTTGATTCCCTGAAGGGAGCGCGGGGAGCGCTGCTTGTGCCGCTGCTTTTCGTCGCCTGGTTCTACGTCTCGCGATTCAACGTCAAGGTCAGATTACCTGCGGTGGTAATGAGTCTGGCTTTCGTTGTCGCCGTCTTCGCCGTTCTGACCTTCCAGCGAGACTCCAGTTTCGGACAGGGCAGCATGCTTCAATTTGCCGTTGATGCGCTAGCCTCGCAGGGCCGCTCGTTGCAAATCACCGTTTTATATCAACAGGTCGCCGACGCAGTCGCCCGTTTTGGCGACTATACCGTGTTCTCGAACCTGCTGATTCCGATTACCGCAGTGCTCCATCCGGAGATCCGAGATGCGGCACAGTCGATGGATCAGGTGATCTACTCGAACAATCTGAAGCACATCTTGACGTACGTTTTGAACCCGGACTATTACTTCGCCGGCGGCGGCACCGGCGGTGTTTATACGATAGAACTCATTGAAGCCGGAGGGGTTCTTTACGTGCTTCTATCGATGGTGCTGGGCTGGTTTTTAGTCTGGATGCCGCGTGCCATGCGAAAGCCGTGGGTGCGTTTTCTGTCCATTTACTTTTTCTCCACGGTTTTTTATCTGCCGAGAGGAGAGTTTTTCGTCAATTCTTTAATTGTGGGTAAAGCGCTGTTCCTCTATATGGTCGTGGTGGGAATGTATCGGATTTTCAGATCAAACAAACGACCGCTGCCCGTGTTGCAAAGTGACGGCGCTTCGGGCTCGGATGCTCGAGCATGAAAGCGCACCACCACTCCATTGCCGACCTGCGACTCGTGTGCGATTACCTTCGCGCGCTGCGTAACGAGATCGCCGTCGATATACGGACAATTGAGTTGGCAGGTCTGGACCCTAGCCGATATGGGAAGCTTCCTCGCCCGTCCCGCTGGATCGCAAAGGTTGGGCGCTTTGCCTTTCTGACTCGCTTGGCCCAGTGCGTTATCGGGCCTACGTGGCATTTCTTGGGGCCATGGTGGTTTCGACGCCAATGTCGCGCCGCGCGCGAGGGCCGGTTCATATCTCACAAGGTTGAGTTCGATGCTGCGGGGCAGGTTCTGGCATTCTCCATTCGGGCGCAGGACATTGTGCAACCGCAACACGTCGATCCGGCACCGAAGCAGTGGATTGAAATGCCATGGTTGCCCTTGAACGACCTGCCAAGCGGTGCCGAGGTGATTCCGGCGATGTCGCTTCTCGAAACGGCGGAACTGAGTCGGTCGCTTTTCCTCGCCGGATTGGCGCATCGGGCACTCTGGCGCCGACGCGGAATGGCCGGATGGGGGCTACAGAGCTTCACCGCGTGGCGATGGTTTTTCATGCGACTCGCTGTAGACAAGCTGCCGGGACCGCTGCTTACCGTCGAACATTTCGATCGTTGGGCGGTGCTTGCGGATAGTTCGGTCCGCCAGTCTCGGTACCGCCGACCGGCGCGGCGCCTGACGTTGGTTCAGCATGGCTCCGTCAACGCCGACATCACCCCACCGGGGCTGGGTTTTCGTCTGCCGACTCGCCTGAATGCGGTTAGCCATCTGCGCGTTTACTCAGCTGCCGACGCCGAGATATTCAAGGCCCAAATTCTGTCGCGCCACTGTACCGACCGGGGGCTGAGCGTGAGCCTTTACAGGCCAAGCGTCACGTTGAGCGCGATGACTACGCCGGGTGGCGCTCCGTCGATCCTGTTCGTCGGCAATCCATTGTGTGAACCGGCGCATTGCGCCTTGCTTGCCGCCTTGCGCAAGGAGGGGGAATGGCAGGTGCTCTACAAGCCCCACCCGACGGCGCCTGCGAGCCATCGCGTACGGGAGCTTTCTTGGACGATCGTAGACGGCCGCGTCACGTTTCCCCGCGTCGATCTGCTGATCTCGTATCCTTCGACATTGGTGGCAGAATACGCGACCCACGGTATTCCTGCCGTGGTGCACAGTATGGATGACAGCGTGCCGAAGATCCTTGAGCGAGTTCCCGAGATTCTTCAACTGTTAAAGTCCCGATACTCCGGCGCGTCAGTATCCCATTCCCGCGAACCGGCCGTAAGCCTTTCTAACGATGATCACTGAAACTGACAAGTCTTATCGCGTCTGCACGCGTTGCATCATGGACACGTCCGATCCGAACATCCAGTTCGACGAACGAGGTCACTGCGACTATTGCAACAACTTCGACGCAACGATTGCGCCCAACTGGCACACGGACGCGGATGGAGAACGCCAACTTGCGGAGATGGCTGAGCAAATCCGCCTCGACGGTAAAGGCCGTGACTTCGACTGCATCATTGGCTTGAGTGGCGGGCTGGATAGTTCCTACGCCGCATACATCGCCAAGGAGAAAATGGGACTTCGGCCCCTCCTGTTTCACGTGGATGCGGGTTGGAATACCGATCAGGCCGTGGGCAATATCGAGAAGCTGGTCGACGGCCTGGGGCTGGACCTGTACACGGACGTGGTGAATTGGGAAGCCGTCAAGCGCATGCAAGTGGCATTCCTGCGAGCCGGGATTCCCGATCAGGACTTGGTGCAAGACGCCGCGTTCTTTTCGGGACTGTATAAGTTCGCGCGCCGGTACAAAATCAAGCACATCATTACGGGATCCAATTTTTCCACTGAATGTTGTCGCGAGCCCGAGGAATGGGGCGGTTACCTGGGAATCGATAAGACGCTGTTTGGGGATATCTGGAAGCGATGCGGTGACGGCAAGCCCAACGACGAGTTTCCGTTAGTGGATATTCTGGTCTACAAACTGTGGTACCAGAAGGTGCTCGGGATGAAGGTGCACTACCCGCTCAACTCAGTGCCCTACGTCAAAAAGGACGCCGAGGATGAGTTGGAGCGCCGGTTCGGTTGGCGGCGCTTTCAGCACAAGCACCATGAATCGCGCTTCACACGCTTTTATGAGGATTATTGGCTTCCGCGTCGCTTTGGCTACGAGAAGCGACGCGCCCATTTTTCCAGTCTGGTGATGACCGGGCAGATGTCGCGTGAGCAAGCACTGGATCGGATTTCACGGCCCGAGATGGACGAGCATTTCCTAAAGCAGGAATTTGAGTATGTCGCTCACAAGCTGGGAATTACGGTTGAGGGGCTACAACAGTTGTTCGAGCTCCCAAAGAAGACGTATCGAAACTACAAAAACAAGCGTGATTTGATTGGGTTCGGTGCAAATGTCATGCGTCGTCTCGGTTTGGAGAAGAGGTATTTTCGATGATCTGCATCGTGGATTATGGTGTGGGCAACATTCAGGCGTTCCTGAATTTGTTCAAACGCCTTGGCGTGGACGCCCGGCGCGCACAGACGGCTGACGCGCTGACGGGCGCCGAGCGTCTGGTGCTCCCGGGAGTGGGCCATTTCGACCATGCGATGCATCGGCTCAACGAGTCGGGTATGCGCCCCAGGCTCGAAGCAATGGTATTAGGCGAACAAGTGCCAGTGATGGGTATTTGCGTCGGCATGCAAATGTTGGCGCAGGGTTCTGATGAAGGAGATTTGCCAGGCCTGAACTGGGTGCCGGGACGCGTGCACGCATTTGAGAGTCAACCACAAAGCGCACATTTGCCCATGCCACATATGGGATGGAACGACTTGCAACCTCGGTCGGAAAGCAAGTTGTTTTCGAGAGGTTTTGAACAGGATCCCCAGTTTTATTTCCTGCACTCCTACTTTTTTGATGCCGACGAGAAGCAGGATGTGGCGGCCACGGCAAACTATGGTCTGGATTTTGATGCCGTGGTCTCGCGTGGTCACATTCATGGGGTCCAGTGCCACCCTGAGAAAAGCCACCACTGGGGTGAGCAGCTTCTAAAAAACTTTGTGGAGCTTTGACGGATGTTGCGGCCTCGAATTATTCCCTGCTTGCTGGTGCACCAGGGAGGGTTGGTCAAGACCCAGAATTTCAAAGAACCGAAATACGTGGGCGATCCCATCAACGCCGTCAGGATCTTCAATGAAAAGGAAGCCGATGAGTTGATGGTGCTGGACATCGACGCTACGGTAAATAAGGTAGAGCCGGATTTTGGCCTGATAGCCAAATTGGCCGCCGAATGCCGTATGCCCCTCTGTTACGGGGGCGGGGTGACCACTGCGCAACAGGCGGCGCGTATTGTCGATATGGGCGTCGAGAAGGTCGCAGTCAGCGCTGCCGCGATCGCCAACCCGTCGATCTTGACGGAGATGGCAGGTGCGGTTGGCCGTCAATCGGTCGTCGCGGTGCTGGACATACGAAAGCGCAGTGGGCTGTTCGCCAAGGGGTATGAAGTCTGTACGCACAACGCTCGAACGAACCACAAGGTCGATCCGATCGTATTGGCGCGGCAATTGCAGGATGCCGGCGCCGGTGAGATCGTTATCAACTGGATAGACAGAGATGGCCTGATGCAGGGTTACGATCTAGACATGGCCGAGCAGTTCAAAAAAGCATTGAATGTGCCTGTGACTTTTTTGGGGGGCGCGGGGACCCTCGATCATCTCGGCGAGCTGATTGGGAAAGTGGGGGTTGTGGGCGCCGCTGCAGGGAGCCTGTTCGTATTCAAGGGCAAGTACCGTGCGGTCTTGATCAACTATCCGACGCCCGCTCAAAAGATGCAGTTGTGTCACGAAGCCTTGAAAGCCGGGCATCAGTAAAGGATTCTTATGTTTGCAAACAAAGCGCTTCTCATTACGGGAGGTACAGGGTCGTTCGGTAATGCCGTATTGCGCCGCTTCCTTGATTCCGATTTGCGTGAAATCCGCATCTTCAGTCGAGATGAGAAGAAGCAGGATGACATGCGAAAGAAGTACAACAATCCCAAGCTGAAGTTCTACCTCGGCGACGTACGCGACTACCAATCTGTCATGAATGCGGTGCGCGGGGTTGATTACATTTATCATGCAGCCGCGCTCAAGCAGGTTCCCTCGTGCGAGTTTCATCCCCTGGAAGCTGTCAAGACGAATGTGCTGGGTACCGAGAACGTCCTGGAAGCAGCAGTCAACTGCGGTGTGGAACGCGTTGTCGTGTTGAGCACCGACAAGGCGGTGTACCCGATCAATGCAATGGGTACGAGCAAGGCGATGATGGAAAAGGTCGCAGTGGCCAAGTCGCGCACGAGCAACGGAACGGTTATCAACGTCACCCGCTACGGTAACGTCATGTGTTCGCGCGGTTCGGTGATTCCGCTCTTTACCAACCAGATCCGGGCGGGCCAGCCGATCACTATTACCGATCCGGCCATGACTCGCTTCATGATGACGCTGGACGACGCGGTGGATCTGGTTTTCTTTGCTTTCGAACATGGGAAACCTGGTGAGATTTTCGTCCAGAAGGCGCCTGCGGCCACGATCGAGGTGCTGGCAAAGGCGCTGACCGACATGCTGGGCGTCCCGAATCACCCCATCAATGTCATCGGCACCCGCCACGGCGAGAAACTGTTCGAGGTCTTGCTGAGTCGGGAAGAGATGGTCGCGGCAGAGGATCTCGATGGCTACTATCGAGTGCCACCGGACTTGCGTGATCTGAACTACGGGAAGTATGTAGAACAAGGTGAGGTGAAGATCTCGGAAGCCGTCGAATACAATTCGCACAACACCACACGGCTCGATGTTTCGGGTATGCAGACACTGCTCATGAAGTTGCGCTTCATGCAAGCGACCATGCGTGGGGAGTATGTGGAGGCAGAGGAGTGAAGCGATGAATGAGCTGAATCGTCGCATCCTGGTCACCGGCGCCAACGGGTTCATTGGCAGGAATCTTGTCGTTCGGCTCAGCGAGTTATCCGGAGTCACCGTGAGCACATTTGTGCGCGGCGACGACGTCGATGACTTGCCTGATCTGATAGCGAGGGTGGACGCAGTCATCCACCTAGCTGGAGAAAACCGTCCTTCGGACGATGGCGCGTTTGCGCAGGTGAACGTTGGACTGACGTCTGCGTTGTGCACTGCCATCCAGCGAGAATATGACACGCAAGGACGACGCGTTGCCTTGATACTGGCGTCTTCGACGCAGGCGGAGCGCGACAATCCCTACGGGCGCAGTAAGTTTGCAGCGGAAGCGGCGGTCGAGAAGCTGTTTCAAACTACCGGCAACCCGTGTGTGGTATTTCGCCTTCCTGGCGTGTTCGGGAAATGGTGTAAACCGAATTACAACTCTGTTGTGGCAACGTTTTGCCACAACATCGCGAGAGACCTGCCGATTCAGATCAACGATCCGTCGGCCGAATTGCGACTGGTGTACATCGATGATGTGGTGACGGCGTTGCTGGCGGCGCTCGACGCGCCCGCTGCGGGTTGCGTCCGAGCTACCGTGAATCCGGAGTACGCCATCAGTCTCGGGGAGCTCGCCGCCCAGATCCGCGCCTTCGGAAATTGTCGCTCCACACTGATGAGCGAGCGCGTCGGTACGGGACTCGTCAGAGCGCTTTACGCGACGTATGTAAGCTATTTGCCAGAAGAGAAGTTTGCCTACGAGGTCGTACAACACGCCGATCCGCGGGGCGTATTCGTGGAAATGCTAAAGACGCCGGATAGCGGCCAATTCAGCTACTTCACTGCCCACCCTGGGATCACGCGAGGCGGGCACTATCACCACACGAAAACGGAGAAATTCCTTGTTATCAAGGGAGAAGCCCTGTTCCGTTTCAGGCACCTGCTCACAAACGAATTGATCGAACTGCGCACCAGTGGCGCAAAGCCCCAGGTGGTCGATACGATTCCGGGTTGGTCCCATGACATTACGAATGTCGGAAACGACGAGATGGTTGTCATGCTATGGGCCAACGAGAACTTTGACCGGCAGAAGCCGGATACTGTGGCCAGCAAAGTTTAACGAATGAAAAAGCTAAAAGTTATGTCGGTTGTCGGAACGCGACCGGAGATCATCCGATTGTCGCGGGTACTGGCTGCGCTTGACGTGCACACGGATCACACGTTGGTGCACACCGGTCAGAACTATGACTATGAACTGAACCAGGTATTTTTCGACGACCTGGGCGTGCGCAAACCTGACTGCTTCCTGAACAGTGCAGACGGCAGCACGGGGGCCGCCAACACCATCGGTAACCTCATTACCGCTGTAGACGGCGTGCTGGCGCAGGTGGAACCCGAAGCCATGCTTGTGTTGGGTGACACCAACAGTTGCCTGTCCGTGATTCCAGCCAAACGGCGCAAAGTGCCCATCTTCCACATGGAAGCCGGCAATCGCTGCTTCGATCAGCGTGTGCCCGAGGAGACCAATCGTCGCATTGTGGACCACACGGCGGACATCAATCTGACATACAGCACCATTGCACGCGACTATTTGCTGCGTGAAGGCTTGCCGCCCGACCAGATCGTCAAGACGGGCAGCCCGATGTATGAGGTTCTGCACCACTATCTACCGCAGATCAAGGCATCCGACGCGCTGTCGCGCCTCGGTCTGACGCCGGAGCAGTACTTCGTCGTGAGCGCTCACCGTGAAGAGAACATCGAATCGGAAAAATCGTTTACCCGATTGGTCGCGGTGCTCAACGCGGTGGCCGAGGATTATGGACTGCCCGTCGTAATGTCGACGCATCCGCGCACGCAAAAGCGCGTGGATGCCACCGGCACGCGATTCCATTCCCTGGTACGCCTGATGAAGCCTCTGGGCTTCCACGATTACGTGAATCTGCAAATGCAGGCCAAGGCGGTCCTTTCTGACAGTGGCACGATCAACGAGGAGTCGTCCATTCTGAACTTCCCCGCGCTCAATTTGCGTGAGGCGCATGAGCGTCCGGAAGGCATGGAAGAGGCGGCAGTGATGATGGTGGGTCTGGAGGTCGAACGCGTACGCCAGGGCCTGGCTATTTTGCAAACTCAACCTCGAAGCTCTGCTCGAGGGCTGCGTCTGGTTGCCGACTACAGCATGCCGAACGTCAGCGAGAAGGTCGTTCGCATCATCCACAGCTACACAGACTACGTAAATCGCGTAGTGTGGAAAAAATACTGAGTTGGATCAATGCGAATTGCACTGATCGCAGATACCTTCCCGCCGCTCCGTACATCCGGCGCGGTGCAGCTGCGCGACCTTTCTCGAGAGTTCGCGCGTCAGGGGCACGTGCTGACCGTCCTGTTGCCGGCCACCGAGCAGACTGAATCGTGGAAGCTTGAGAACGCTGACGGCGTGCAGGTATTGCGCTTGAAAGCACCTCGCACGAAAGACATCGGCTATGTGCGCCGAACGTTGGCAGAGTTCGCCATGCCGTTCGCGATGCTGCGGCAATTGCGAAAGAGTCCTCTCGCAAACGAACGCTGGGACGGAGTCGTCTGGTACGCCCCGTCGATTTTCCACGGTCCTTTGGCGAGTGAACTTAAAAAATCGAGCGGTTGCAAGGGCTACCTGATTATCCGCGACATCTTCCCTGAATGGGCCGTGGATATGGGCTTGATGGGGCGCGGTTTGCCGTATCGGCTGTTCGATGCAGTGGCGCGATACCAGTATTCGGTCGCCGACGTGATCGGGGTGCAGACGCCAGGCAATCAAAAGTATTTCGAGCGCTGGATCGGGCAGAGGGGGCGGAGACTGGAGGTGCTGCAGAACTGGCTCGATCACCCTGCATCACTTCGATGCTCGATTCGGATCGATGAAACGTCGCTTGCTGGTCGCAAGGTGCTCGTGTACGCGGGAAACATGGGCGTTGCCCAAGGTATGGACATTCTGCTGGATTTGGCGGAGAAGCTGCGCATCCGGTCCGATGTCGGGTTCCTGTTTGTCGGACGGGGAAGCGATGCGGCGAGGCTGAGGCAAGCGACGCAAACGCGGCGGCTCGACAATGTTGTCTTCTTCGATGAGATTCATCCGGACGAGATCCCTGATCTGTACGCCCAGTGCAGTGCGGGTATCGTGGCGCTAGATCCGCGGCACAAGTCACATAACATCCCCGGAAAATTCCTGACCTACATGCAGAGCGGCTTGCCTGTACTTGCCAATGTCAATGCCGGTAACGACCTCGCACAACTGATTCGTAAGGAACAGGTTGGACAGGTGTGTGAGAGCCATTCGGTTGAAGACCTGTTGCAACTGACAGACGCGTTGCTCGCCCAGATTGACGCGGACAAGGGGCTGTCGGACCGCTGCGGTGACTTGTTCAGACGGCAGTTTGCCGTGGAAAAGACCGTACAGCAAATCGTGACGGCGCTAACGGCGCGAAGCGATAACGATTGACCATGAGAATTTTCAGCGCTGAATACCTGGACGAGTTGTCCGGACAGGCCGAGAAGAGCGCCCGCCGACGGCAACATCGCAACGTTCCCCTGAGCTATGGCGAGGCCTGTCAGCGTTTGTTTAATGCCATTGAGCCCGGCAGCTATATCCGGCCTCATCGACATACCTCCGATCCCAGGGACGAGCTATTGATTGCCGTTCGTGGACAGATGGCCTTGGTGACGTTTGATGAGGCGGGCGATGTGGTCGGGGGTCCTGCGCTTTGGTTCGGAAACGCACGGTGGACGGCTAGCCGCAGGCGCAGAAGTCCCTGCACATATGTGGCACACGGTCGTCGCCCTGGAGCCGGGCAGCGTGTTGCTGGAAATAAAGGCGGGGCCGTTCGATCCTGACCGACCCAAGGATCTGGCGATTTGGGCCCCCGAGGAAGGGACCGCGGGCGCCGGGGAGTTCCTCCGACAATTGATTTCGAGGATTGGTTCATGAATGTGTTGGTTGTGGGTGGCGCTGGCTACATCGGCTCGCATATGGTCAAGATGCTTGGCCAACGGGGCTGCAAAGTCACAACGCTGGACGATCTTTCGTCCGGACACCGCGACGCGGTGCTGACGGGAGACTTCGTGCAAGGCAACTGTGGCGACCAGGCGACGCTGGACGCCGTGCTCTCGCGTGGATTCGACGCAGTGATGCACTTTGCCTCGTTCATTCAGGTGGGCGAGTCGGTTCAGCATCCCGAAAAGTACTATCGGAACAATTTTGCAAATACGCTAGCCTTGCTGAATGCAATGCGTGCGCACGGCGTGAAGCGATTTATCTTTTCTTCGACCGCGGCCACGTTCGGCGAGCCTCAGTACACGCCTATCGACGAGCAACATCCGCAGCAACCGATCAATCCTTATGGCCGAACGAAACTGATGGTCGAGCAGTTGCTTGCCGATTACGACAAGGCGTACGGCATGAAGTCTGTTTGCCTGCGCTATTTCAACGCCGCAGGGGCTGACCCCGAAGGACAATTGGGTGAAAGGCACGATCCGGAAACGCATCTGATTCCGTTAGTGCTCCAAGCCGCTTCCGGTCGCCGCGCGAACATTTCCGTCTTTGGTCGCGATTACGACACCCCCGATGGCACTTGTATTCGGGATTACATCCACATTGAAGACCTCTGCTCTGCGCACTGGTTGGCCGTGCTGTCGTTGATGGACGGCGCCGATAGCCAAGCCTATAACCTGGGCAACGGGAGCGGCTTTTCCGTGCAGGAAGTGATCGATACCGCCGAACGAGTGACTGGCCGCAAGATTTCCGTCGCCAACGGCCCGCGTCGCGAAGGTGATCCGGCGCGTCTTGTCGCCGACTCTCGTCGCGCCCGCGAAGCGCTTGGATGGCAGCCTCAGTATGCCGAATTAGCGACCATCATCGAGCATGCTTGGCGCTGGGAGAGTCAGCGCTGCTAGCGTTGGCTCGTGCGGCCTGCCTTGACGGGCCGCTTTGATAGGAGGCAGCCAGCACCTTCGCATCCGATGCCGGTACGCCATTCCACGGCGTCGGATCGACGGCTGATCAATGCACGCCGTTCCTTGACAGTCGCTCACGAAGGTCTAGCCTTAAGACTGGATTCGTCGAGGAGGCTCCGCGTGGCACATCCGGAACAATTGCCGGCAGGAGGTATTGTCCTTTTGACACGCCACTGAAGCTGAGGCCGTATGGTGCTTCCGCTGGCATTGATCGTCGTCGTCGCCGCCGCGCTCGCCTTCCACTTCTGGAGCCCGTGGTGGCTGACGCCGCTGGCGTCGAACTGGCGTCAGATGGACGACACCCTGACCATTACGCTGGTCATCACCGGCGTGGCCTTTGTCGTCATCAATTTGTTCGTTGCCTGGGCGATATTCCGCTATCGCCACCGCGACGGCCATCGGGCGGCATACGTGCCGCATAACCGGCGTCTCGAAGGCTGGCTTATCGGGATTACGACTGTCGGCATTGCCGCCATGCTCGCGCCTGGCCTGTTCGTCTACGCCAAGCTCATCAACCCGCCCGACAATGCCCGCGTCGTCGAGGTCGTCGGCCAGCAGTGGCAATGGCGCTTCCGCCTGCCCGGTCCGGACGGTCGTCTCGGCACTTCCGACCCCAGCTACGTCACTGCCGACAACCCGCTCGGCCTCAACCCCAAGGACCCGGCCAATCAGGACAACCGAATCGTCGACGCCCCCGAGCTACATCTGCTCGTCGGCGTGCCGGTGAAATTGCTGCTGCGCGCAAAAGACGTCCTGCACGATTTTTATGTCCCGCCATTCCGCACGCGCATGAACATGGTGCCGGGCATGGTCACGCAAATGTGGCTCACTCCCACGCGCACCGGGCGCTTCGACATCCTTTGCGCTCAACTCTGCGGCGTTGGCCACGCGAATATGCGTGGCGTGGTCGTCGTCGACGACAAGCCCGCCTACGACGCCTGGGTCGCCAAGCTCCCCACCTTTGCTGCACTGCAAGCACAACATGCGGGCGCAGCGACGCTAGACCCGCTCGCCGTCAAAGGGAAGTTGCTCGCACAGGCCAAGGGATGCGCCAGTTGTCACACCGTCGATGGCTCACCCGGCGTCGGACCCACGTGGCACGGCCTGTTCGGCAAGACCGAAACGTTTCAGGACGGCAGTTCGGCGCACGTCGACGACGCCTATCTCGCCAGCTTCATTCGCAATCCGACCGCGCGCGTACCTAAAGGCTTCGCGCCGATCATGCCCAAGCTCGATCTGACCGACGACGAGCTACAGGCGCTCATCGCCTACATTAAGACATTAGGTACCGCCGCTTCGCCCGGGGCGGCACCCGGTCAGCCAACGCCCCCGCCGTCGGCGCCTGCTGCGCCCGTTGCTGAGCAGTCCGGTACACCCGTGGTGCCTGCGGCGCCCATTACGACCACGATGCCCACGATGTCCGTTTCTACAGCCAATACGCCCACACGTATGCTTCATACCGTCGCTATTTCCGCTGCCGCTGCCGCCTCCGTCCTCGTGTCGACGTCGGTGCAGGCCGCCCCTCAGACGTCAGCGCCTACTATTCAATTGGCGCAGGACGCCGTAACGCCACGCCCACCGGTCCAGTCCGCACCGCTGACGCCCTCTGCCTCGCCGAATGCCGGCACGCAGCGGCCGTCGCAACCGGCCCGCCGGTCGGGCGGCACGGCCGGCCTGCCGTTGCAGAACGACCCGAACACCAACGCGCCGCCGCTGGCGATTCCGCCACGGCAGTCCGGTAACCCGTCGCCGGGTCCTGCGCAACCGAGTGTGCCGATGATCCGGCCGACTCCGTAGTCGGCAAGACGCCTGATCGCCGCCACACCGAAAGACAGCACCCGTAAACAACGCCGAAAAACGAAACCGAGAGAAGACGCCGCACTGACAACAACACAGGGAGACATCTCATGACCGGAGATCCCGACAGTTCCGACAGCACTGCTCATGCCGGTGCGCACGCCGGCGGCTCCTACAGCTTCTGGACAAAATACGTCTGGAGCCAGGACCACAAGGTGATCGCCGTGCAATACACGTGCACGGCCATCGCCGTCGGGCTCGTGGGCCTCGTGCTCTCGAATCTCATGCGCATGCAACTGGGCTTCCCCGGCAAGTTCTCCTTCATCGACGCGAATCACTACTACCAGTACGTCACCATGCACGGCATGATCATGGTGATCTACCTGCTCACCGCGCTCTTCCTCGGCGGCTTCGGCAACTACCTCATTCCGTTGATGGTCGGTGCGCGCGACATGGTCTTCCCGTTTCTGAACATGCTCAGCTACTGGGTCTATCTGCTCGCGGTCATCGTGCTGCTGGCGAGTTTCTTCGTGCCGGGCGGCCCGACAGGCGCGGGCTGGACGCTCTATCCTCCACAAGCGATCCTGCCCGGCACACCCGGCACCGAGTGGGGCATCGTGCTGATGCTCGTCTCGCTGGCCATCTTCATCGTGGCGGCGACGATGGGCGGCCTGAATTACGTGACGACGGTCCTTCAGTCGCGCACCGAAGGCATGACCTTGCTGCGCATGCCACTCACCGTCTGGGGCATCGTGATGGCGACGGTGCTCGCGCTGCTGGCGTTCCCCGCGTTGTTCGTCTCCGCCGTGATGATGTTGCTCGACAAGACATTGCACACGAGCTTCTTTATGCCAGCGCTCGTGTCGATGGGGCAACCGCTCGACTATCGCGGCGGCAGCCCGTTGCTGTTCCAGCACCTGTTCTGGTTCTTCGGTCACCCGGAGGTCTACATCGTGGCGCTGCCGGCGTTCGGCATCGTCTCCGATCTCATCAGCGTGCACGCGCGCAAGAACATCTTCGGCTACCGCATGATGGTCTGGGCGATTCTCGCCATCGGCGTGTTGTCGTTCGTCGTGTGGGCGCATCACATGTTCATCAGCGGCATGAATCCGTACTTCGGCTTTCTTTTCGCGACGACCACACTCATCATCGCCATTCCGACGGCCATCAAGGTCTACAACTGGGTGCTCACGCTCTGGCGTGGCGACATTCATCTGACGGTGCCGATGCTGTTCGCCATCGGCTTCATCAGCACGTTCGTCATCGGGGGACTGACCGGACTGTTCCTCGGCAACGTGAGCGTGGACATGCCGCTGTCCAACACCTATTTCGTGGTCGCGCACTTCCATATGGTGATGGGCGTCGCCCCCTTGCTGGTGATTTTCGGCGGCATCTATCACTGGTATCCGCTCGTCACCGGCAGGCGTCTGAACGACCGTCTCGGACAGTGGCATTTCTGGATCACGTTTATCGGCACCTACGCGATCTTCTTTCCGATGCATTACCTCGGCGTACTGGGTATGCCGCGCCGCTACTACGAGTTCCAGAACTACAGCTTCATTCCCGAATCGGCGC
Organism: Pandoraea sp.; assembly: GCA_031291335.1. GTDB lineage: Bacteria > Pseudomonadota > Gammaproteobacteria > Burkholderiales > Burkholderiaceae > Pandoraea. Next base: position 27,681 of record JARLJF010000136.1, read on the forward strand.
ACACGATGAACACCTACATTTCGGTGGCGGCGTTTATTGTCGCGGCCGGTCAGTTGATGTTCCTGTTCAATCTGGGGTGGAGTCTGCGGCACGGCAAACCGGCAGGCGCGAATCCGTGGCGTGCGGCCTCGCTCGAATGGCAGACACCGGATGTGCCGCCCATTCATGGCAACTGGGGAGCGTTGCTACCGGTGGCCTATCGCTGGCCATACGAGTACAGCGTGCCGGGTGATATCGACGACTTTGTGCCGCAGAATCTCGCCCCAGATCCTCGCCGACCGGCCACGCTCGTGCATGGCGACTCGGCGGCGCTGCATCGCCGCGACGCCTTGCCACCGACGCCACCCGATTCCACGGGCACACCACGCACACCCGGTACGCCCGATGCCCCCAAGGGAGCCACACCATGAGACCTGTTCCGTCCTGGCCACCGATGCCACCGGGGGGCGCACCGATTGCGCTGCCGCCTCGTCGTGCAGCGTCGCAAGTCGCGCTCTGGTGGCTCATGGGCGTGATCGGCATGTTGTTCTCGTTGATGCTCGTCGCCTACGTAATGCGCATGAGTCTCGGCGACTGGCGTCCCCTGCCGCCCGTCAACGCGTTGTGGGTCAACACGGGCGTACTGGCGGCCGCGTGCATCGTGATGCAGTCGTCGGCCTCGCAGGCCAGACGTGGAGAGTTGCGACGCTCGCGGCGCGACTGGGGCCTTGCGGGTGCGCTCGCGCTCGCGTTTGTCGTCGGGCAACTGTGGGTCTGGCGCGATCTGGTCGCGCGTCACTACGGGGTGTCCGGCAACCCTGCGAACAGTTTCTTTTTCCTGCTGACCGGTCTGCACGCGGTGCACCTGATCGGAGGACTGGTGGCGTGGGCGTGTCTGATGCCGCGCCGTCTCACGCATGCCACGCGTGCGCGCCGCCTGTGGTTGACGGCGCAGTACTGGCACTTCCTGTTTGCGCTGTGGATCGTGCTGTTTGTGGCGATCATCAACCTCACGCCGGAGATCGCGCAGCGGCTGTGCGGCACCGGCGGGGTGAGTCCGTGATGTGATGCGTTTGCCATGGCACGAGGAGTTGCATCGTGAGTACGCCATCGTCCGCTCTTTCTTCTGCTTCGCCCGCCGCGCCACCGCCTGAGGGCTGGCGTGGTGTCGTCACCGACTGGTCGGGAGACCGCGCCGCGTTCCACGTACCGTGGGGCAAGGCGATGATGTGGATCTTCCTGCTCTCGGACACCTTCGTGTTCAGCAGCTTCCTTATCGGCTACATGACGGTGCGCATCTCGACGACCGCCGCGTGGCCGAATCCAGCAGAGATTTTCGCGCTCAATGTGAACGGTCATCCGGTGCCGTTGCTGCTCATCGCGATCATGACGTTCGTGCTCATCAGCAGCAGCGGCAGCATGGCGATGGCCGTGAACTTCGCCTACCGGCGCGACCGGGACAAGACCGCGGCATGCATTCTCGCGACGGCTTATCTCGGCATGGCGTTCGTTGGCATGCAGGCGTTCGAGTGGACGAACCTCATCGTGCACGAAGGCATCCGGCCGTGGGGCAATTCGATGGGGGCCGCGCAGTTCGGTGCGTGCTTCTTCATGATTACCGGCTTTCACGGGCTGCACGTGAGCGCGGGCGTCATCTATCTGCTCACGGTGATGCGCAAGGTGCTCAACGGCACGCTGGAGCGACGCGACAACTATCAGTTGGTCGAGATCGCGGGCCTTTACTGGCACTTCGTCGATCTCGTGTGGGTGTTCATCTTTGCGCTGTTCTATCTCTGGTAGGAGGAGCGATGGAATCCTCTGCGACACCTGTTGCGCACACCGCCGTCGCCGCTGGCGAAGCGCGCGGCCAACAGCATTCGGTCGGCATCTACCTCAAGGTGTGGGGACTGCTGTTCGTGCTCTCGACGCTGTCGTACCTCGTCGACTATGCGAACCTGCAAGGCTATCTGCGATGGGGGCTGATTCTCGCGTTGATGGTGGCCAAGGCCGGACTCATCGTGGCGGTGTTCATGCATATGCGATGGGAGCGTCTCGCGCTCGTCTACGCGATTCTGATTCCGCCCCTTGCACTGCTCGTCTTGATGGGATTGATGGCTGCCGAGGCGGACTACACATTCTTCACGCGACTGACGCACTTCCACTGAGCATTTTCAGTCGGCGCGTTACAACAATTCCACCAATCGCCGGTCGCTCTTGTTGCAGTACTCGGTGCAGGCGGCGCGCGCCGCTGTAGCCGCACCGTGAACGAAGAGGGGCGCATCGGCGCGTCGCGACATCGAAACCACGATGGACGGCGGCGCCGGCTGCAAGGGCAGTTCCGCAACTTCCCCGCTCGCAATCAGATCGTCGACGAACAGACGCGGGATCGCCGCAACACCGAAGCCATCTCTGACCAACTGCACGATCACGGCGATCGACGGTGAGCCCGTGATGCGTGTCTCCGAGAGTGGCACGCCATGCACGCCTGCCAGCTTCGCCACGATGTCTTCAAGCGCACGATGCGGCGCGGTACCGCGTCCGTAAGTGAGGATCGGATGTTGCAGCACCTGCTTCGCCAGCCCACTGCGTGTGTTCGGAAACATGCCCGTGCGCGCGATCCAGTGCACCGGGTAATTGGCGAGAGCGTCGCACACCACACTGCTGTCGTCGCTGCCTTCCACGCGAATGATGAGGTCGAGTTCGTCGGCAATCAGGCGTCGCTGCAACTGCACCGAGACGTCGACCGTCAACTCGACTTCCAGCGTGGGGTAGTCGGCGGCCAGTCGTCGCAAATAGTGTGGCAGCCAGCTATGCACGACGGTCTCGATGACACCGAGGCGCAAGCGTCCGCGCAGCGTGCTTTCGCCGGAGGCCGCCGCTTGCAGACGCCGCGCGGCTTCCACGACCGCCTTCGCATAACCCAGCAGGTATTCGCCGTTCGGCGTGAGCCGGAATTCGCGGCTGTCGCGATCGACGAGTTCGGTCTTCAATTCTTCTTCCAGTGTCTTGAGCCGTTGCGAGATCGCTGCCGGGGTGGCGTGCAGCGCCGCGGCCGTCGCACGAAAGTTGCGCAGCTTGGCCAGCGTGACGAAGGTTTCGAGAAATCGCGTGTTCATAGGGCTCGGCGAGACCGGCGCAGGGCGGGAAGGCGCCCAAAAACGCACAACGGTGCGATGAAAAGAAAGGCAACAACCTTCGGGAAAACCCGTGAGGTTGTTAAGAAATTCTATACGGCGGCACGTATAAAAACTCGTTAGCGACAACTTTTTTTTCTTTCTATGCTTCATCCATCGATGCCGCCAAAGCATCTTCCCTCCACGCCGGATTTGCCATGAACCACCGAGCCATGCCGAACGATTTCACCTCGCAACGCGACACGATCACGCCCTTCGAATTTCGTCAGGCCGTTCGCAGCGCGCAGTTCCGCGGCCCGACCGCCGGCTACTGCGGCGACTTCGCGCAGGCCAATCTGGCGATTCTGCCGGTGGCGCATGCGCACGACTTCCTGAGTTTCTGCCAGCGCAACCCGAAGGCCTGCCCGCTGCTGGGGGTGGGCGAGCCAGGGCAATGGCACGTACCGGCGCTGGGCCGTGAAGTGGATATCCGCACCGACGTGCCGGGCTATAACGTCTACCGCGACGGCAAGCTCGCCGAGCAGGTCGATAACCTCGCCGAGTACTGGCAAAGCGATTTCGTGGTCTTCGCTATCGGCTGCTCGTTCTCGTTCGAAGACATGCTGGCCAAGGCGGGCATTCCGTTGCGTCACGTCGAAGAGGGCTGCAACGTGCCAATGTACCGCACCAAGATCGCGAATCAGCGCGCCGGAAAGTTTGGCGGCGAGCTGGTTGTGTCGATGCGGCCGATGAAGGGCGCCGACGCCATTCGTGCCGTGCAGATCACGAGCCGTTTCCCGGGCGTGCATGGCGCGCCGATCCATATCGGCGACCCGTCGGCGCTGGGCATTGAAGATCTGGCCAGACCCGAGTTCGGCGACGCCGTCACCATTCGCGACGGCGAGCTACCTGTGTACTGGGCCTGCGGCGTCACCCCGCAGACGGCGCTCATGGGCGCGAAGCTGCCGCTCGCGATTGCGCACCGTCCGGGCTACATGCTGATGACGGATATCCCGAACGCGTCGCTCGCCGTGTTCTGAGCGAGTGACACGTCGGCCTTACGGCAAGACACGCAACACTGAGGCGTCACCCAAGGCGCCACCAGGCATCGTGCAACACAAAAGAACCGCGCCATGACGGGAGGCGGCAGGCCAGCTATCGCCTGCCGGTGACCGCATACGCCCATCGGAGAGCGCGGCCCGAGGGCATCACACGGCAAGACAGGACATCACCGGAGCCTTATTTCTCATGGAAAGCAAAACCCCTCTCGCGCCCCCCGCCGCGCCGGCACCCTCCGTCTCTTCCGAGGTGGGTGGCAGCCTGTTCGGCTGGTACGGCGACACTACGCCGCGCGAAAAACGCGCCTTCTGGAGCTGTAAGGTCGGCTACATGCTCGACGGCATGGACACGCAGATGCTGAGCTTCGTCATTCCGACACTGGTCGCGACGTGGGGCATCAGCCTCGCGGATGCCGGCTTCATCGGCACGCTCACGCTACTCGCCTCGGCGCTCGGCGGCTGGGTCGCAGGCATTCTGTCCGATCGCATCGGGCGTGTGCGCACGTTGCAACTCACCGTGCTGTGGTTCGCCGTCTTCACCGGGCTTTGCGGCCTTGCGCAGAACTACCACCAACTGCTCGCCGCACGGGCGCTGATGGGCTTTGGTTTCGGCGGTGAATGGACGGCGGGCGCCGTACTCATCGGCGAAGTCATCCGCGCGCGTGATCGCGGCAAAGCGGTGGGCCTCGTGCAATCGGGCTGGGCCATCGGCTGGGGGCTGACGGCAATTCTCTACTCGGCACTGTTCTCGCTGCTGCCCGCCGAAATGGCATGGCGCGCGCTGTTCCTGATCGGTCTGTTGCCGGCGTTGCTCGTGCTCTTCATCCGTCGCTACGTGCAAGAGCCCGAGGTGTACCAGAAGGAGAAGGCCAAGCAGTCGTCGGAAGACGCACCGGGACTGGCCGCCATTTTCAGCCCGGCACTCCTCTCGACGACGATTCGCGCCGCGCTGCTCACCACCGGCGCGCAAGGTGGCTACTACGCGATCACGACGTGGCTGCCCACGTTCCTGAAGACGGAGCGTCATCTCACGGTGATGGGCACCGGTGGCTATCTTGCGATGATCATCTTCGGCTCGTGGGTCGGCTATCTGGCCAGTTCGTATCTGACCGACCGTCTGGGCCGCAAGCCGAACTTCATCCTGTTCGCCGTGGGTTCGATGGTGATCGCGTTCTCGTACACGTCGCTGCCGCTGACCGATAGCGCGATGTTCTGGCTCGGCTTCCCGCTCGGCTTCTTCGCTTCGGGCATCTTCAGCGGCATGGGCGCGTTCCTGACCGAGCTGTTCCCGACGCGAGTGCGCGGCTCAGGCCAGGGCTTCTGCTACAACGTCGGGCGTGCCGTCGGCGCACTGTTCCCGTTCCTGATCGGCATGCTCTCGAAGCAATACGGTCTGGGTACGACGATTGGCATCTTTGCTGCCGTCGCTTACGGCGTGCTGATCATCGCGGCTCTCACGCTGCCCGAGACGCGCGGTCGCGAACTCGAGTCGCTCGAGCCGCGCACGCAATGACACCGCAAGGTGTGTGCCGATGAACCACCGCGGCAGCCGTCGCTGCCGCGTTCGATGACGTCTTCTTAACACTCCCCGTCGCAAAAGTTGCGCGTGTGCGGCCTCGCCTGACGAGATCAGGCGGCCCGCGCCGGGAGACGTGCGCCCTGCGCCAACATGAATGACGACGATGCGCCCGCACCGTCACCCCTTCGATTCACGTTTGACCATTGCTTTGCGAGTGACCCCCATGACGAACGCTCTCACGCCTACCGACCAAAACCGCGCGCCTGCGCACCAGACGCCTTCACGTTGGCAGTTCTGGATTGACCGTGGCGGTACCTTCACCGACATTGTGGCGCGCCGCCCGGACGGCACGCTCATCACGCACAAGCTGCTCTCCGAAAACCCCGAGCAGTATCGCGACGCGGCCGTCGCGGGCATTCGCCATCTGCTGGATCTGGCACCGGGCGAGCCGATTACGCCCGCACACGTCGACATCGTGAAGATGGGCACGACCGTGGCGACCATCGCGTTGCTCGAACGCAAGGGGGAGCCGCTAGCGCTCGTGACGACGCACGGCTTCCGCGATGCGTTGCGCATTGCGTATCAGAATCGTCCGCGATTGTTCGATCTCGACATCGCCTTGCCGGAAGCGCTGTACGCGGAGGTGGTGGAAGTCGACGAGCGTGTCGGTGCGCACGGCGAAGTCGTGCGTGAGCTCGATCTCGATGCGGCGCGTCACGCGCTGGAGGCTGTCTATGCGAAAGGTGTGCGCGCACTCGCCATCGTGCTGATGCACGGCTATCGCTATCAGGCGCACGAAAAGGCGCTGGCGACGATGGCGCGGGCGCTGGGCTTCACGCAGGTCTCCGTCTCGCACGAAGTCTCTCCGCTCATGAAGCTTGTCTCGCGCGGCGACACTACCGTTGTCGACGCCTATCTGTCGCCGATTCTGCGTCGCTATGTCGAGCAGGTCGCGCAAGAGATGCCGGGCGTCAATCTGCAATTCATGCAGAGCAACGGCGGCCTCACGCGTGCCGACAACTTCCAGGGCAAGGACGCCATTCTGTCCGGTCCGGCCGGTGGCATTGTTGGAATGGTGCGCGCGTCGAGCGCAGCGGGTTTCGATCGCGTGATCGGTTTCGATATGGGCGGCACGTCGACCGATGTGTCGCACTACAACGGCGAGTTCGAGCGCGTGTTCGAGACGCAGGTGGCGGGCGTGCGCATGCGTGCCCCGATGATGAGCATTCACACGGTGGCAGCGGGTGGCGGATCGGTGTTGTCGTTCGACGGCACGCGTCTGCGCGTGGGGCCGGATTCGGCAGGCGCAAACCCCGGTCCGGCGGCGTACCGTCGTGGTGGCCCGCTGACGGTGACTGACTGCAACGTCATGCTCGGCAAGATTCAGCCCGCGCACTTCCCGAAGGTGTTCGGCCCGCACGCCAACGAGTCGCTGGATCGTGATGTCGTTGTCGCGAAGTTCACGGCACTGGCCAAGGAAATCGAAGCGGCAACGGGGCGACGTCAGACGCCGGAAGCGCTTGCCGAAGGTTTCCTCGACATTGCGATTGGCAGCATGGCCAATGCCATCAAGAAAATCTCCGTGCAGCGCGGCCATGACGTGAGTCGCTATGTGCTGACGACGTTTGGTGGCGCGGGCGGACAACACGCGTGCGGTGTGGCCGATGCCCTCGGCATGACGAAGGTCTTCGCTCATCCGCTCGCCGGGGTGCTTTCGGCGTATGGCATGGGCCTCGCGGATCAGACGGCGATGCGCGAACGCATGATCGAAGCGCCGCTGTCCGAGGACGGTCTGGGCGCCCTTGACGACGCACTCGGTGCGTTGGCGGATGAGGCGGTGAGCGTGCTGCTCTCGCAAGGCGTGCCGCCGTCGCGCATCGAGACGGTGCGTCGTGTTCACGTGCGCTATGCGGGGACCGATTCGGCGCTTGCCGTGCCATTCGGTGACGTCGCACAAATGCGCGCCGCTTTCGAGGCGGCCTATCGTCAGCGCTACTCGTTTCTGATGGACGGTGCGGCGTTGATCGCCGAAGTGGCATCGGTGGAAGCCATCGGCCACTCGGATGCACCTGTCGACATCGCGCCGCTGGACGCCCGCACATCGGGCGCGCCGCAAGTCGTCGATCATGTGAAGTGCTTCGCGGGCGGTGCGTGGCACGAGGCGGCGCTGTTCGCCCGCGACACACTGCTCGCCGGTGACACCATCGACGGACCTGCCATCGTCGCGGAGAAGAGCGGTACGACTGTCGTCGAGCCGGGCTGGCAGGCGCAGATGAGCGCACAGGGCAATCTCGTGCTGACGCGTGTGGTGCCCAGACGAACGCAACGCGACGAGCAATGCGATGCCGGCGAGCGTGGAACGCAGGCCGATCCGGTTCGTCTTGAGATCTTCAACAATCTCTTCATGTCGATTGCCGAGCAGATGGGGTTGCGTCTTCAGAACACGGCGTATTCGGTGAACATCAAGGAGCGCCTGGATTTTTCCTGCGCGCTGTTCGACCGCGAGGGCAACCTCATCGCCAATGCGCCGCACATGCCGGTGCACCTGGGATCGATGGGCGAGAGCATCAAGACCGTGATCGAACGCAATCGCGGCGCGATGCGCGAGGGCGACGTCTTCATGCTCAACGATCCCTATCACGGCGGTACGCACTTGCCGGACGTCACCGTGATTACGCCGGTGTTCGTGACCGGAGAAGGCAGCCATGCGGATGACGCGGGCGAGCCGCTCTTCTATGTCGGCTCACGCGGTCATCACGCGGATATCGGCGGCATCACGCCGGGATCGATGCCGCCTGACTCGACGCACGTTGAAGAAGAGGGCGTGCTCATCGACAACTGGCAACTGGTCGCGGCGGGGGAGCTGCGTAATCGGGAAACGCGCGAACTGCTGGCCGGCGCTCGCTATCCGGCACGCAACATCGATCAGAACATGGCCGATCTGCGGGCGCAGGTTGCGGCGAACCAGAAGGGCGTGGATGAACTGCGCCGCATGGTGAGCGAATTCGGGCGAGACGTTGTGCTCGCCTACATGGGCCACGTTCAAGACAATGCCGAAACCGCGGTGCGACGCGTGATCGGTGCGCTGGCCGACGGTCACTATCGCTATGCACTGGATAACGGCGCGGTGATCGAAGTCGCGATTCGTGTGGACCCTGAAACGCACAGCGCGACCATCGACTTCACGGGAACGTCGGCACAGTTGCCCAACAACTTCAACGCACCGCGCGCGGTGTGCATGGCTGCGGTGCTGTACGTCTTCCGCACGCTGGTCGACGACGACATCCCGCTCAATGCGGGCTGTCTGAAACCGTTGACGGTGATCGTGCCGCAGGGTTCGATGCTCAACCCGGTCTTTCCGGCGGCCGTGGTGTCGGGCAACGTGGAGACGTCGTCTGCCATTACCAACGCACTTTACGGTGCACTGGGACGTGTCGCGTCGAGTCAGGGCACGATGAACAACTTCACGTTCGGCAACGAGACGTACCAGTACTACGAGACCATCGCGGGGGGGAGCGGCGCGGGCGACGGCTTCCACGGGGCGGACGCCGTGCAGACGCATATGACGAACTCGCGCCTGACCGACCCGGAAGTGTTGGAGTGGCGCTATCCGGTACGGCTGGAAAGTCATCGGATTCGTACCGGGTCGGGTGGCGAGGGGAGTTGGCATGGCGGTAACGGTGCTGTGCGTCGCATTCGTTTCCTCACACCGATGACGGCGTCGATTCTCTCCAACAACCGAGTGCATGCGCCATTCGGTGCGCAAGGCGGGGCTGTCGGGGCGCTGGGGGCGAACTATGTCGAACGTGTGGATGGCACGCGCGAGGCGCTGGCGCACATCGGCCGTACGCAGATGCAGCCGGGCGACATCTTCGTGGTCGAAACGCCGGGGGGAGGGGGCTTCGGCGCGGCCTGAGCGATCCGACATCGGTAAACACACCGCGCGGCTGGGAATTCGCTGAAGCGTGGTGTGATACCGGAAGGGAATGCCGTCTTTGCAAAGGCAGCCTTCGAGCGACTTCGTACGATGCGTCATGTCTTGATTGACTGACCGCAACATACGGAGGCGCTCTTATGTCTGACCCGTTGCAACACTCGACCCCCACGTCCGCCGTATCCGCCGATGCGCAACACCATGCGGCGGATGACCTTCTCGTTCAGTACGAACGCGCGTGTGCCGAAATGCAGTTGGCGGGGCACAAGTTGCACCGCCAGATGCAGGAGTACCAGTCGGTGCTCGACGAAGTGGCACGCCTCGAAGCGTCGGGCACGTCCGATGCCCGCGAAAAACTCAAACGTCTCGAAGCGCTCGTGCAGAGCGAAGCGTTTCAGCGGGACGAGCGCGAAATCCGTCGCATGACGGCCGCGCTTTCACACACCATCGAGCGGATGCGGGCGGACGCCCCGATGCCACTCGCCGACCCTTCCACTCCTACCGCTCCCGCGAAACGTGCGTCGACCGCGCGGCGCGTGTGCGTTTGAGACGAGGTTGCGCATGATCGATCGAATCCCGGGCGCGTCATCGCGACCCTATTCTCCCGGCGTGTCTGACATCGGCGCAATTGCCGCGGCTTCGCCGAACCCGCTGCTTGCAACGATGGTCGCCTCTCACGAGGAATTGCGCCAATTGCAGTCGATGGCGGACACCTGGCTCGGGGCGGAGCGTACGCGCATGAATGTGGCTCGCGAGGTGAGCGATTTCGCGGCGTTAGCGGGGGCCATGGCGCGACGTGCTTCTACCGGGGCGTCGAAGGAAGTGCTGCCGAAAGCGCTGCGTGACTTCGCTGTTCAGCACGAACTCGTATCGCCGCAAGCCGCTGCCGAGCCGTTCGATGCGGCAAGTCTGCAAAGCCTCGAGTCGCGGCTTCGGTCGCTGGCGCTGACGAATGGCGCGTCGAGCACCAGAGATCAAATCCAGCTCAAAAAATTGGTTACGCGCTACGACAGCACGCTCACGCTCTACAACGCGATGATCGCCCGACTTGGCGAAGTCACGAAGAGAATTTTGAGCAGCATCTAGCCGAGCGCACGCCTCTGCCATCGAGTGCCGATTTCAGCGCTCGCTGTTTCACTTCGAATTCACTGACTCCAGGATCAATCGTCATGACATCTCTTTCGGGTTTCCAGTCCATTCCGTACACCTTTCGTGTCTCCAGTCTCCAGGGGCCCGCTTCCCCGGGTAACGCCGCGCTAAACCGCGTTGCGAGGATGCCGGATTTTCACGGGACGATCGCGCAATACGCCATGTTGATGATGGAGATGAACAACGGCGAAGCGCAGAACATGATTCACGAAATGCAGCGACGCCAAAAGGAAGGGCAAGAGGGGCGCGAGGCGGCGAATCAGATCGAATCGCTGATCAACGACATCGGCTCGGGCACATCGAAGAAGCAAGTCGGTGACGGCGTTCGGCGCTTCTTCGATAAGCACAACATCGAAATCACCGTGCACGCCGACGGGACCAAGAAGACGTTGATGGGGTGGGAGGGCCGCACAACGCCGCTGGGGGCGTCGGGAGCCTCGGGCTACACGGGCGAATACTCGGCCGCTGAACTGCGCTCGCTCAAGGCCGCCGCGGAGGGCTTCACCGAACAGGCGTCGGATAGCCGCACTGTCGATCAGATCAAGATCAACAAGAAGCTTCAGGAATACAACGGTGCCTCGACGCTGGTGAACACCATCTACAGCTCGCAAGGCTCGCAGCTCAACCAGATCAACGGGTCGATGCGTACGTGAGCATGCCAACGTTCCCGGAAGCCATGCCGGCAGAAGCATTCGATGCAGACGAGAAGCAGGAAGTCCTCTCGCGATTCTTCGAAAGCGGTGGCGCACTGCGCATGCTGGCCGATCTCGACGAGGGCGACCTGGCACGCGTGCGTGCGCACGCGGGTCAGCGTTTTGCACAGGGGCAGATCGCCGCAGCGCAGCGTGTGTACTTCGTGCTCGCCACGCTCGACCAATGGTCGTTCGACGATTGGTTCGGACTCGGACTTTGCTACCAGCGACTCGGGCAGCACGAGCAGGCGTTGCCGTGCTTCGCGAAGGCTGGCGTGATCCGCGCTGCGGACCCGCGCCCGCCGTATCTCGCGGGAATGAGTTATGAGCACACGGGCAACCGGGAATTTGCACGCAAGTCATATGACGCAACGTTACGCGTCTGTGGCCACCAGCCTCAGCACGACGCGCTGGCGCGCTCGGCCCGCGAGCGCCGCGACGCGCTGAACGACTCTTTGGAACCTAAAACAACATGACAGTCATTCATTCCTCGGGCGCTGGCTACGTGCCGGCCTGGACCAACAGCGCGACCGACGCGGCTACAGCGGCCTCCGAAGACGAAGCGGTCGAATCGGGCAACGCGGCTCGCAAACGACGCGAGCGGGCCGATTGGCTGCGTACCGAAGACTTCGCGCCGGACAAGTCGACCGGCGTCGACTGGCAGGACGCCGATGGCGCGTTTTCCCGTCTGCTGAATCGTCTCTTTGCGACGAGTAATGGAATGGCGGCCGAGGCGTTGCGCACGTCCAACGCCCAAGGCGCGACCAACCTGTCTGCACTCGAAAACCTCGACCCGTCCACGATGGCGATGATGGCGTCGATGATCGCGATGGACGCGTTGGGCGACACCGCAAAATCCACGCAGCGCGCGCTGGAATTGTTGGGTGTACGGCAAGAGAAGCTGCGTCAGGATGACATCCAGAAATTCCGCGAGCAGATGGACAAGAACGCCGAAGACGCGAACAAGGCGCGCAAAGGTGGCATCTTCGGCGTGGTGTTCGACTGGCTCATTGCGGCGGTCGACGTGGTGGTTGGCGCCGTCAAGGTCGTGACGGGCGTTCTCACCATGAACCCGCTGATGATCGCGGGTGGCGTGGCCGACGTTGGTTCGGGGATTGCCGGACTCGGCGCCGCGTTCCACAAGACGATGGCGCTCGTCGACCCGAAGAACGCGGCGTATCACGAGAAAGAAGCGACCAAGTGGGGGCATGCGCAGTTGGCATTCCAGATGCTTGGCATGGTCATCGGCTTCGGCACGTCGATCAAGGGTTTCCTCGCCAAGCGGGCGACGACCAAAGCCGCGAGTCGCGTGTTCAAGGCGGGCGCGGGTGAAGCGCTGGAGCAAGCGGTCAAGTCGGGCGACAAAGCTGCCATCAATGCGGTCAAGACGCGTGTGGTCTCGGAGATCGGATTCGTGGTCGGCAATGAGGTTGGCAAGCGCGTGGGCCGATCTCTGCTGCAAAGCGGCACGCAAGGCGCGCGCAGGCTCGCGAAGGCCGGCTTCAATCGCATGGCCGAGCAGTTCACGCAGCAGATGGTCGAGAAGATGGCGGCGCGTGCCTTCGACAAGATGGCGAAGAACGCTGTGAAGCAGGTTGCGCGGGGCAAGGCGGTGACTGCCAAAGGACTGACGAAGTCGTTCGCCTCGGGCATGAATACGCAAGCCTACTTCGCGCTGGCACGCGGGACGTGGTCGCTTTCCACGGCGATGCGTGGTGTATTCGCGGGCGCCAACTCGCTCGGACAGGGGATTATCGGCGTGCAGCGCTCGAAGCTGCAACTGGACGCCCGTGACCTTGCCGTCGACATGATGTGGTTGCAGATGCTCATGCAAATGAACGGAGACGACAAGAAGCGCGCCTCGAAGTCGATGGAAACGCTCATGGGCCAGCAGAGCGACATTGCGGTATCTGCGGGCGAACAAGTGCAGAAAACCGGCGAGATGCGCATTCGAATGGCCGCGTCGGCGGCCCGCGCGTGATCTGCCGTTGAATTCCCAGGCGCGGCATTCGCCGCGTCTTCTCTATTCGGAGTAACGACATGACGACTGCATTGAGTTCTACGTATCCGGCTTACCGTCAGACGGACATCGCGGCATCGGAAGCGCAGCAACGAGCCGAGTCCGGCAGCGACGGTTCGCAGGTGCTGTCACGCATCCGCGAAAAGGCCGATGGACTTCAGTCCGCGCAAGCGCTCATCGCACTGTTTCTCGCTATGCGAGTTGCGGAGCGCAACACCGATCAATCGTATCGCACGCGTCACGATGCCATGGTCTTCGAGCGTGGCGCAACGGCGCGCAGCGAGAAGTACAAGGCCAACCAGTCGCACTACAACGCGGGCTTGATGTCGGCCGTCGGCAGCATTGTTTCGGGAAGCTTCGCGTTTGTGGGGGGCGTGGGCTCCGGGGCGTCGGGTTTCGGTGGCGAACTGGGCAAGCTGAGAGTCGTCGGCACCGCGGTCGGTGAGACGACGAAGGGCTTCGGCCAGTTCGTGAAGTCGCCTTTCGATGTCGTGTCGAACGAAAAATCTCTCGACGGGCGCGACAACGACGTGGTGGGCGAATTCGAGATGTCGCTCACTGACGAGACGCGTCGTACCAACGATCGGTTGCGTCAGCGAATCGACGCGACGAGCGCCGATATCCGTGACGTCTTCCGCTCGATGTACGGCATGATCGGACAGCAGGTCACGAAGATGTACGACACCATCCGATAAGCCCATGACAGTCTGCGAGCGCGCCGTTGCGGCATTTTTCAGGACTCACCGTTTTACGGCGCGCGTCGAAGTCTGTGAACGCACGCGCATCGAAGTGGGACAGCGCGTCGAGAACGGCGAACTGTCTCTTTGCCATCGACTCGATAAAGGGGCATCGGGCATCGTGCTCACGATCACTGACTTCCGGCTGAGTCCGGAGTCGAAGACCGGCGAGCATGCCGTGCGGCGCTTCTGCCAACTGATCCGGACGCTGCTGCGCACCGTGCCCCATGTCGGCTACGTGCGCGGCATGATCCTGCCCGGGGTGGGCGACGCCCGTGTTCGCAGCGTGCGTTTGCGACTCGGCGCGATTCTGGAGCGCGAGGGTGCATTCTGGCGAGACGAGGACGGCGACCGTTGGCTGGTCTTCTGCCGCGAACACAGCCGGGGGTAGGCCAACGGCTATGTTCGCGGCATGACATGCATAGTCCGCCCCGCTCTGCGCCCGCTACATGCCATTGCACCCACATTCATCTCATGGGCAATCGGGGGGCATTCAGGGGAGCATGCCGAGCACACGCCACCAGAGATAGTCGAGCGGGAAGAGGAAGGCGAGTGTGATGATCGTCATGACGACGGTGAGTCTCGTGCCGTCGCGCATGCCCACGCCGCCCAGATGCATCGCAATCATCATCGGCGGGCTTTGGTAAGGCAGCAGCACGGTGGAGAACACGGGCACCTGTAGCATCAGAACGGTATAGAGCGGCAACCCACTCGCAGCGGAGAGCTGCCCCGCCAGTGGCGTGAGTACGGCGGGCAGGCCGGGCAGCGTCGCCACGAGCCCGATGGCCGCGCCGATGACGATCAGCCACGCCGCATTGATCACCGGTGTGCCGGGGGCCATGCTGACGGCATCCAGACAGAGCCGCGCCACCTTTTCTCCCAGTCCCGTATCCGCCACCACCGCACCCACACCGAGAAAGCCCGCCACGTAGACGAGCGGCGTGATGTGCATCTGCTCGGTGAAGACCTTGGGCGTGACGATGTGGATGGCAGGCAGCAGGCAGAGGATCGCCGCGGCCACGGAGATCCATGCGGGGGAGATGCCGTGCCACGCGTCGGTCGCGAAACCGACGAGCGCCAGCGCGAGCAAGACCGACAGACGTCGCGCATCGCTCGAGAGCGGTGGCGGTGCTTCGGTCGAGACCTTGGTGAGCGGGCCATCGTCGGGGAACAAGCGGCAGATCACCCACACCAGAATGGCGGCCTTGAGTGCGCCGAGGACGGGGAAATGCAGCAGCAGATAGGGCGCGTAGTGCAGCTTCACGCCATAGAACGAGTCCGCCGCGCCCATCAGCACACTGTTCGGAATGTTCGCCGGCAGGATCGTCGTGGGCGGCATGTAGCTCGCGGCGGCGACAGTCATCACGAGACCGGTGCGTCCGCGACGTCCTTCAGTGAGACCGATGCGCTCGGCGAGTGCGAGCACGATAGGGATGAGCAGCAGAATGCGGCCGGTCGTCGACGGCATGACGAACGCCAACCCCACGCACGCGACCATCACGGAGGCGACATAACGTGGATACGTCGGACGCTTGAGCGCGAAGACCGTCGCCGCAAGACGCGAGCCGAGCCCCGTGGTGCGCACGGCAATGCCGGTGACTGCGCCGCCGAAGACCAGCCACCATGCGGCGGAATGAAAGCCGGCGAAGATCACTTCCGGCTTCGCGACATGCAGCAGCACGGCGAGCAGGAAGAACGTCAGCGTGGTGATCGGCTCCGGGAACATGCCGAACGCCCATGCGCCGATGGTGAACAGTACGAGCACGGCGGCCTGGGCGGCGGTTGGCGACAGGCCGAGTGTGGTACTGCCGTGGCAGGTGGCCCATAAGGCGAGGGCGAGCAGCGCATACGCGGCGTAACCGCCAAGCGCCCGCCAGCGGGCACGCAAACGTTCGCGGCGCAGGAGGTCGGAAGCGGAGGGGACGTTGTTCTGTGTCTCGGGCGAAGCAGATTCGGTCATGGCGCTTGTCGTTTTGATGATGGGCCAGGAGGGGGCTGCGTGTGGCTTGTGACGCTAAGACGGTATTGCGATGCGCTCGAATTGGCCGTGCGCGGATCGATTGGGCTCCGCCGATAATGTGACGCCTAGGGCATGCATGACTCGCAATATCGTGAACAAGCGGGGCTGAGCGTTGGGGGCGAGCGCCTTATACAGGCTTTCCCGTCCGAGACCGGCCGCCACGGCCACCTGCGACATGCCTTTCGCTTTTGCGACGTCGGCAACCGCAGACAGGAAGACCGCAGCGTCATTTTCGTCGAGCGCCGCGTCAAGGGACTCGGCGATCATTTCGTCGCTGCCGAGAAACGTCGATGCATCGAAGCGTGTGATATCCGCGTGACTCCTCTTGACGTTTCTCCACACTGTTTGCGCGGCAGATGAGTGGGCACGTCATCACCTAGCCGGATTGTATCCACGTGGATAAAAAAATCAAAGATGGTTTCGATCTGAATTTTATTGACTGCCGGATCGATTGCTTAGGGGGGGCGTGTGTCGAGGACGATTCCAATGACGCCGATCTCATCTGAAAGGCGAATACAATGAGTGCCGGTCTCGAAGGGCCTTCAATGAATTGATGCAGGAAGCATTCGTGCGTCTGGAACGAGCAAAGTCATGACCGCTGCAACACCCAAGCCGTGGTTCCTCTACTTGCTGGAGTGTGCGGGCGGACGCATCTATACCGGCATCACCGTCGACGTGGACGCGCGTTATGCGGCGCACGTCGCGGGTAAGGGCGCGCGCTTCACGCGTGCCTATCCGCCGTCGCGCGTGCTGCTGTCGCTCACGTTTGCCGATCGGTCGGCGGCCTCGCGGGCCGAGTACCGCATCAAGCAATTGACCGCGTCGCAGAAGCGGGCGCTGATCGCCGGTACGTTCGTGTGCGATTTCGGCGAAGTCTCTGAAATCGCCGTCGACCTCAAGGCACCAGCCGCGCCTGCCGAATGATTCGTCGCACGTCGCGCTGAAGCGCCCCGAACTGGCCGCGCGACGGAATGGGCGACACCACGAGTGCCCAGCTATCGCCGGGCACCGTCTTCTCCACTACCGTGTAATAGGTCGACTGCGTGCGGAAGAAATCAGCGATGCCGTCGTGACTGATCCGATAGCTACGCTCGCCCGCGCCCGCGAGCAGGAACACGCCAAGCGTGTAATACACGTCGCGATCGGCATTGACCGGTCCCGACTGCTTGTCGAGCAGCAGCGTGCGCAACGTCTTCTCGGTGAGCAGGCTCGGATGGCGAATGTCGAACACGCTCCACACCTTGAGCAGTGCGCCGGTCGACATCTGCCATCCCGCAAACGGCGCCAACAGACGCCAGCTATCGGGCAGCTTGGCATCCGTCACGCCGAGCGGCGCGAAGATGTTCTTCTCGCAGAAGTCCTTGTAATCGACGCCGGAGACGGCTTCGATCACCATGCCGAGCAGCAGATACGAGACGTTGGAGTAGACGAAGTCGGATTTGCCGCTCGAATGCCCGGCATCGCCCGCGTCGAGGTAGTTGAAGAAGTCGGCACTACCGCCCACACGCCGGATCGCTAGCCCGCTGAACAAGCCGTTGACGGGATCGTTGAAGCCGTTCGTGGCGAGGCCCGCACGATGCGCGAGCAGGCGTCGCACGGTCAACTCGCGCAGCGACGGATCGAGTGGTTTGCCGTGCTCCTTCGAGTAAGCGTCGAGCAGGTCGCCGAGTTTGGCGTCGAGCGAGAGCTTGCCCTGTTGCACGAGCAGCGCGATGCCGATGGCGGTCACCGACTTCGACAGACTGGCGACGGGCAGCAACTGCTGAACCTCGTCACCCGACGTGGCCGCTTCGAGCACGCTGCCGGCATCCGATTCGGTGCGCAGCCATACGTGCGACAGGTTGTAGTGCTCCTTGAGCTGCGCCACCCCCTGCGCGATGGTCGACTGACCGATCGGAACGGCAGGTCTGATCGGCGTGGCCGTGCCGGACGACGGCAGGGCGACGACGGCATTGCCCGCGCTCGCGGCACCGGCCTGCGAGGCAGTTTGGGTTTGGGCGAGCGCATGGCTCGCCATCATCAGCGTAACAGTGCCCAGCAGGACACCCAGAATCGCACGGCGCACAGACGCACCGCATCGACCCATGGCACGCACGACGGCATGCGGATTGCATCGCAATGCCAACGGCGTGTTCAGACGTGCCCCTGCCGGACGGCCATGCCGTTCGACGTTCATTTCAACTCCCCCCGCGCACGATGCTTCGAACCGCGAATCGACTCTCTTCGGAGTCAGAATGGTTCGGTGTGCGCACGTGCCGCATTGCGGCGATCTTCGAGATCGAAGTTTAGGAAAAACTTCGCTCAAGTACCTAGTAAAAACCCTGCATTTTACATTAAGTTGCACGTATCGCGGCCGCGTGCCCATAGCCGCGCGCAATCGTCCCGGGGGAACCCCGTGCGACGGGGGCGGCGCGCCGGCTGTTACCGATATTGCGCCGCCGAAACCTTCTCGCATCACGAGAGATCGGGTGCGATTCGCCGCCCCATGGGCCTCGCAGGGCATCATGGCCGTGGTGTCGAGCGTGCCGTCGACCGTTTTGTCAGCCGTCACCGACAAGACCTGTCACGCATCGCGGTGTAAGCTATCTCCCCAGACAGGCTCCGACTCGCCCGTAGGCCGTAGGGGCGGCGTCCCGTAGATGGCGTCGTGCCGGCCGAAGGCTCGACCGATACATGACAGAACCCTCCCGCGCGCGCCCGAGCCGGCCCGCCGAAGTTCCTTCCTCCGTGGCGCTGCCAATGGCCACCGGTGGACCCAGCGCTGCGGCATCTGCCGCTGGCGGGGCAGGTGGCAGCCCGCCGGGGCCACCAGCACCTCCCCCACCCACCGAGGCCGCCTGGCTCGCGCTGCCGGCCCCCTTGCGCTGGCTCCGGCGTTTTCCATGGAGTGCTTCGCGACCCTGGCTGATCGTGGCCGGTGTTGCCCTGCTCGGGCTCTTCGTGTTCGACGCGCTGCATCACATGCTGCGTCACGTGCACTACGACAACATCGTCGCCGCGATTCACGACACGCCCGTGACGCGTCTGGCGCTTGCCATGTTGGCAACCCTCGCGAGCTACGCGGCCCTTACCGGTTACGACATCTCCGGACTTCGCTTTGCCGGGGCAACGGTGAAGCGCTCGACCGTCGTGCTCACGTCGTTCATTGCCTACGCGCTGGGTAACTCCGTCGGGCTCGGCGTGCTCACCGGCGGCACGGTGCGGATGCGGATGTACGCCGCCGCCGGGATCGACGCCTCGAAGGTCGCGCACGCCGTAGCGTTCAACGCCGGGGCGTTCGGGCTCGGCATGACGGTGTTCGGCTCACTCGGCATGTTGTGGGGCGCGTCGCGTGTCTCGGCGTTGGTGCCGATTCCGGCGTGGCTGTTGCAGGCCTTCGCCGTGCTGCTGCTGGCGGGGGCTGCTGCGTTCCTGGTGCTGTGCTCCCGCAAGCGTTCGGTGTCGCTCTTCGGCCGCTGGCCGATCCCGCTGCCGCCGCTTCGTCTCGCCTTGCGCCAGTTGCTGATCTCTGCCGCCGATCTGGGCATGGCCGCCGCCGCGCTGTGGTGTCTGCTGCCCGCGGGCGTGGTGGATCTGCCGACCTTTGTCGTCTTCTATGCCATTGCCATGGCGCTCGGCGTGCTCAGCCATGTGCCGGGTGGCGTGGGTGTGTTCGAGGCCGTGATTCTTCTCGCGACGAACGGCCATGCGCCCATCAGTCAGGTGGCGGGCGCGCTGGTGCTCTATCGCGGTATCTACTACCTGCTGCCGCTGATGCTCGCGGCGTGCCTGCTCGCCGGGTTCGAGCTGCGGCAGAGTCCGGCGGCGCCGATCGGGCGTGCAGCCGTGCGACTCTTCCCCGGCCTGCTGGCGGCGCTCACGCTGGTCGCCGGGGTGATGCTCCTGATCTCGGGGGTGACGCCCGCCACACGCGACGCGGAAGACTTCCTGCGCAATCACGTGCCGTTGTTCCTCGTGGAGGTGTCCCACTTGCTCGGCAGCGTAGCCGGGTTGTCGATGCTGTTCCTCGCGCGCGGGCTGCTGCACCGGCTCGATGCGGCGTGGTGGGGGTCGCTTGCGCTGACGATCGTCGCGGCGGTGCTCGCGATTCCGAAGGGTATCGCGCTGTCGGAGTGTTTTGTGCTGGCCGTACTTGCCACGCTGCTGCTCGTTTCGCGCAAACAGTTCGACCGGCGCTCGTCGCTCTTTACGCAGAAGTTTGAGCCGGGCTGGATCATTGCGGTGCTTTCGGTGCTGGGTGCGTGTACGTGGCTGATGTTCATGTCGTACCGGCGTGTGGGCTACGCGAATCAGCTCTGGTGGCAATTCACGTTCGACGGCGATGCACCACGCTCGATGCGCGCGCTCATGGTGGTGGCCGTGATCGGGCTGGGCCTGTCGCTGTGGCAACTGCTGCGTCAGTCGCCCGGCGCCATGGTGCCGGTGAGCGAAGAGGAGTTGGCGCGGGCGAAGGCGATCATCCGCAAACAACCGGCCGCCGACGCTTGCCTGGCGCTCATGGGCGACAAGAGCTTCCTGTTCTCGCCGTCGGGCAACGCTTTCATCATGTACGCGAAGCATCGCCGCTCGTGGGTGTCGCTCTCGGACCCGGTCGGCGATCAGAAGGAGTGGCCCGAACTGATCTGGCGCTTCATCGAACTGGCCGACGCCCACGGGGGACGCGCCGCGTTCTACAAGACGCGTCCGCAGGCGTTGCCGTTGTATATCGATGCCGGATTGCGCGCCTACAAGCTTGGCGAGGAGGCGTTTGTCTCGCTGCCGGAATTCGGTTTGCAAGGGGCGCGTCGGGCGAATCTGCGACATGGCGCGACACGCGGCGAGCGCGAAGGGCTGACGCTGGAGATCTTGCCGCCCGAAGCGGTCGCACCGCATCTGGCGGAAATGCGACGAGTGTCGGACGCGTGGCTTGCGCGTCAGCACACGCGCGAGAAGGGCTTCTCGCTGGGGGCGTTCGACGATGCCTACGTTGCGCGTCAGCCGGTGGCGCTGGTGCGTCGCGAGGAGCGCCTCGTGGCGTTCGCCACACTCATGTGTCCCGACGTGCAGCGTATCGAGGCGAGCATCGACCTGATGCGTCAGGTGCCCGACGCTCCGCCGGGCACGATGGACTTCCTCTTCGCGAAGCTGATGCTGCATTTCAAAGAGCAGGGCTACCAGCGTTTCGGCCTCGGCATGGCGCCGATGTCGGGCATGGAGACGCATCAGTTGGCGCCCCGCTGGCATCGCTTCGGCCGCATGATGTTTGCGCACGGCGCGCGCTTCTACAACTTCCGCGGGCTGCGCAGCTTCAAGGACAAATTCGATCCGCTATGGGAGGCGCGTTATCTGATGACGCCGGGCGGCATCGCGCCGATGCTCACGCTCGCCGATGTGGCGGCGCTCGTAGGCGGTGGCTGGAAAGGGATGATTACCAAATGACAGGGCACACGATGGTGACGCGCAGCGAATCGGACGAAGGGCATACAAGATTGCACAATCGCGCACACATCGGTGACGCGCCGCGCTGGGTGCGTCGCGTTGCGATAAGTGCTGCGGCCTGGACCATGTTGATGACGCCCGTTGCGGTGCTGGCCCAGACGTCGAAGCCGACGGAATCAACGGGATCAGGGGGGGCAGCAGGATCGGCAGGATCAACGGAAGCGGCGGCGACTCGCCTCAACGGACTCAAGCCTGCGCCCAAGGCGGGTCCGGTTGCGCAGCCACCGGCCGCAGCATCCAGCGTGCCTTCCCCCGTGATGCCGCAGGCGGCCGCTGCCGCCGCCGGGGCCGCCGCATTCCGAAGCGCCAGCGGCGCTGCGCCGGAAGTCATGACGCATGGCCGCTTCGAGAATGTGCCGATCTTCCGCCCGCAAGGCGAGCCGAATGCCACCGTGCTCTTCTTCTCCGACGACGATGGCTGGACGCCGCGCGCCGAACGCATGGCCCAGGCGCTCGCGGACACCGGCGCGCTGGTGGCCGGCATCGACACTGCGCGGTTGATGGCCAATTACACCAAGGACGACATTGCCTGCGTCTACGCGGCGGGCGATCTCGACAACTTCGGCCGATGGGTCGAGGCGGCGGTGAAGCTGCCGGGCTACACGCCGCCGATTCTCGTGGGCGACGGGGTTGGCGGTACGTTCGCCTACGCCATGCTCGCGCAGGCGGGTAGCGATACGTTCTCGGGGGCGTTGTCGGTCGACTTCTGCCCGGTGTTGCCGATGTCCCGGCCGTTGTGCCAGGGCGAGGGGGTGCATTTCGGACGCGGCATCACGCACACGGCGGGCGGTGCGCCGATGCGCTTGCTGCCCGCCCCGATCATGAGCGCACCGTGGATGACGATGGGCGGCCCGGTGGGCAGCCCTGTCGCGCGCGCGCCGCGCTGCTCTGATCGTGTCGCGCAGGAGTTCGCCGCCCGCACGCCGAATTCAACCTGGCTCGTTGGCGGGCTCGCAGGCAGTCTGGGGGCCATGGATACCTCCGGTACGCCGAGCGCCACAGGGGCACCGTCCACGCCCGTGCTGGCCGATTGGATGACGCAGTACAAGAACGCCTTTCGCCGCCTGAACGCCCATCACGTGGCGGGCACGGCGCGTCCGCCGGCCGCGGTGGCCGACCTGCCGGTCATCGAGGTGCCGGCCACGGGCAAGCCTGCCGCGAACCTGGCAGATACCTTCGCGATCCTGATGTCGGGCGACGGCGGCTGGGCCGGACTCGACCGCGACGTCGCCGGTGCGCTCTCCGCCCACGGCATTCCCGTCGTCGGCGTCGATTCGCTGCGTTACTTCTGGTCGGCGCGCACCCCGGCGTCCGGCGCGCTCGACATCGACCGTCTCATGCGCTTCTATCAAACCCGCTGGAACAAGAAGCGCGCGATCCTCATCGGCTACTCCCAAGGCGCCGACGTGCTGCCGTTCATGGTCAATCGTCTGCCTCCCATGGCGCGCGAGCGCGTCGGGTTACTCGTGCTGATGGGACTTGGCCAAAAAGCGGATTTCGAATTCCGCATGACCAACTGGGTGATGTCGAGCCAGAACGGCTTGCCGATTCGTCCGGAAGTGGAGCGTCTGCCAGAGGGAATGGCGATGTGCATCTATGGGGCCGACGAGGACGACAGCAACTGCCCGGGACTAGATCCCAAGCGGGTTCAGGTCGTGAAGATGCCGGGCGGTCACCATTTCGACGGTAACTACACCGGCTTGGCCGATGTGATTCTCCAGGGGCTCGCCAAGCGGTAGGACCGGGCTGTCGTGCCGGTCCAACGTATCGCCGGGGATATCAGGGGTCCGCTTTTTCTCGCCTTGCCTTCCGTGCGGGCGCTCCGTACACTGCCGCCAGTTTTCCCATCGACCCACGTTCCGCACGTACCGCTCTAATCGGCACGGCACACAGGAGAAGATCGACATGGCTGAGGGTTATTTCCCGAAGTGGCAGCAACAGGACACGGGCTCCGGCCGCGTGATCGCCCCCGATGAGCGTCTGCCCTGGCCGCAGACCATCGCGATGGGCGTGCAACACGTGGTCGCCATGTTCGGCTCGACCGTGCTCGCACCGTTGCTCATGGGCTTCGACCCGAACCTCGCGATCTTCATGTCGGGCATCGGCACGTTGCTCTTCTTCGTGCTCGTTGGCGGGCGCGTGCCCAGCTATCTCGGCTCGAGCTTCGCCTTCATTGGCCTTGTCATTTCGGTGACGGGGTATGCGGGCAGCGGTCCGAATCTGAATATTCCGGTGGCGCTCGGCGGCATCATCGCCTGCGGCGTGCTCTACGCCATCATCGGCCTGATCGTGATGGTCGTCGGCACGCGTTGGATTGAAGCGCTCATGCCGCCGGTGGTGACGGGCGCGGTGGTGGCAGTCATCGGCCTGAACCTGGCGCCGGTCGCCGTGAAGGGTGTCTCGGCCACCAGCTTCGACACGTGGATGGCACTCGCGACGGTGCTGTGCGTCGGCCTCGTGGCGGTGTTCGCACGCGGCATGGTGCAGCGTCTGCTGATTCTCGTGGGCCTGTTGCTCGCCTATGTGCTGTACGCCGTGCTGACCAACGGCATGGGCCTGGGCAAGCCGATCGATTTCGCCATCGTGGCCAACGCCGGGTGGTTCGGCCTGCCGCACTTCGCTGCGCCGGTGTTCAAGCCGGAAGCCATGGTGCTGCTCGCCCCCATCGCCATCATTCTGGTGGCGGAAAACCTCGGTCACATCAAGGCGGTGAGCGCCATGACCGGGCAGAACCTCGACCGCTACATGGGCCGCGCCTTCCTCGGCGACGGGCTGGCGACCATCGTGTCGGGCAGCGTCGGCGGCACGGGCGTGACCACGTATGCCGAGAACATCGGCGTGATGGCCGTCACGAAGATCTATTCGACGGTGGTGTTCGCCGTGGCGGCGGTGATCGCGCTGGTGCTGGGCTTCTCGCCGAAGTTCGGTGCCGTCATCCAGACGATTCCCGGCCCGGTGCTGGGCGGTGTGTCGATCGTGGTGTTCGGTCTGATCACGGTCGCTGGCGCGCGCATCTGGGTGCAGAACAAGGTCGACTTCTCGGATAACCGCAATCTGATCGTCGCGGCGGTTACGCTGGTGCTCGGCGCAGGCGACTTCACGCTGAAGTTCGGCAGCTTCTCGCTGGGCGGCATCGGCTGCGCCACGTTCGGCGCGATCATCCTGTACGCGCTGCTGCGCGGGCGCGGGGTCTCGCGCCCGGCAGCGATGTAAATCGTATCGCCCTCCCGCCGAAGGGATGGCAATACGGCACAACGGCACGACGCTTATGTCGTGCCGTTTTCGTTTGTGGCGACGGGAGCGGCCAGGCGCTCGAGCAGTTGCCGTGCGTAGACGGGCAGGGCGTCGCGCTCACGCACGCACAACACCAGCGTGCGCAGTGCCCACGGGTCGGCGAGCGGCACGATGCCAATGCCCAGCGCGGCAGCCGAGCGCCGGGCGGCGCTCAGGGGCACGATGCCCAGCGCCGCACCGGCCGCTACCGCACGGCACAGACTATCAAAGTCACGCAGGCGCAAACGGTAGCGCAGGGGCCGTCCGGCCCGCTTGGCGTGACCGTCCAGATGCTCGGCCAGCGCACTTTGTTCGGGCAGACCGATGAACTCGGTATCGAGTATGTCGACGAGCGCCACTTCGGGCTGCCGGGCCAGCGAATGATTCGGCGGCGTGACGACCACCAGCCGGTCTTGCCGGAACGGCACCGTCTCCAGTCCCGTCAGTTCGATCCAGTCGGAAACGACGCCGATGTCCGCCGCGCCTTCAAGCACCGCCTGCACGACCGCCGGACTCGTCTGCTCGCGAAGTGAAATTTCGACGTTCGGATGCTCGGCGAGGAACGCGCCCAACAGATCGGGCAGGAACTCGGACATTGCCACCGTGTTAGAGGCGATGCGTACGTTGCCCTTGAGCCCGGCCGCGTATTCGCCAAGCTCACCGCGCATCTGTTCGATCTGGGCGAGCACGCGTCGGGCGTGGGCGAGGAGGGCGCGTCCGGCGGGCGTGGGAATCACGCCCTGGCGGTGGCGCATGAAGAGCGCAACGCCCAGCGTTTCCTCGAGACCGCGAATGCGCGCGCTGGCGGAGGCCAGCGTCAGATGGGCGCGCTCGGCGCCGCCGGTGATGCTGCCGGCTTCGGCAACCAGCAGGCAAAGACGCAGATCGGTCAGGTCGAATCGCACGGGGCAGGCGGTGGCGCGTTGGGGTAATGGCGTCAGTGTAGCGGCTTGGCTGGGGCGCACGCACGCGTGGTGCGATGTCCGAATATCGGGCTCGCGGGACCGCGAACATCGATGTCGACTGACTTGGGAAAGGGCACATGGTAAACTACGCCCTTTCAAGACACGGCCGTACCCGCGACGGCCTCGCCCGCCAAGCCGCTGATTTCATCGCCGGCGGGTCGTCTTGCCGGCGTCTTCCGGCGTGTCGCCCATATGAGCGCGATGTCCGTCTCACGCCCGACGCGGGCATTCCACCAAAAATAAACAACATCGATACGCGCGGGGACACACATCGTGGAGTCCGCGCATTGGTCTTTATATGTCTTTTGAAACGCTCGGCCTATCGGCCGACATCCTGCGTGCGGTTGCCGACCTTGGTTATACGCACCCGACTCCGATTCAACTGCAAGCGATTCCGGCCGTCCTGCAAGGCGGCGATCTTCTCGCCGGTGCCCAGACGGGAACCGGTAAAACGGCAGGCTTCACGTTGCCGATCCTGCAAATGCTCGCTTCGCGTGCGCGTCCTGCGGCAGCGAACGGCAAGCGTCCCGTGCGTGCGCTCGTCCTGACCCCCACGCGCGAACTGGCTGCACAGGTCGAGGAAAGCGTCACGCAATACGGCAAGTACCTGCGCCTTACGTCCATGACCGTGTTCGGTGGTGTGTCGATGGTGCCGCAGGTCAAGCAATTGGCGCGCGGCGTGGATATTCTCGTCGCCACGCCGGGCCGTCTGCTCGATCACATGCAGCAGAAGACGGTCGACTTGTCCGCCGTCGAGATTCTCGTGCTGGACGAAGCCGATCGCATGCTCGACATGGGCTTCATTCGCGATATCCGCCGTGTGCTCGCGGTGCTGCCTGCGAAGCGTCAGAACCTGCTGTTCTCGGCCACATTCTCCGACGAGATCAAGCAACTGGCCGACGGCCTGCTCAAGTCGCCCGCATTGATCGAAGTCGCGCGCCGCAACACGACAGCCGAGACCGTGGCGCAAAAGATTCACCCGGTCGATCGTGACCGTAAGCGCGAACTGCTCGAACACCTCGTGCGCGAGCACAACTGGTTCCAGGTGCTCGTGTTCACGCGTACCAAGCATGGCGCGAACCGTCTGGCCGAACAGTTGACGAAGGGCGGCATTCCCGCACTCGCCATTCACGGCAACAAGAGTCAGGGCGCCCGCACACGTGCGCTTGCCGAATTCAAGAGCGGCACGCTGCAAGTGCTGGTCGCGACCGATATCGCCGCACGCGGCATCGACATCGACCAACTGCCGCACGTGGTCAACTTCGATCTGCCGGAAGTGGCGGAAGACTACGTGCACCGTATCGGCCGCACGGGCCGCGCAGGCGCGAACGGTGAAGCCGTGTCGCTCGTATGCGTGGACGAACATCAACTGCTCACGCAGATCGAACGTCTCATCAAGCGCACCATCGACAGCGAAGTGATTCCGGGCTTCGAGCCGGACCCGCACGCCGTGGCGCAACCGATTCGCAAGGCGCCGCAAGGCCGTGGTGCCGGCGGACGTGGCGGGCGCAGCGGCGGTGACGACGCGCGTCAACCGGCACGCGCCCCGCGTGAAGCCCGTGAGCCGCGCGATGCGGGCCGTGGCGCACGTCAGGGTGGTGAGCCGAAGCCGCGTCGCGAAGGCGAACCGGGTGGCCGTCAGGGTGGCAATGGTGGCAATGGGGGTAACGGCGGCAATGGTGGGAATGGTGGTAATGGACGTAACGGTGGAAGTGGCGGCAAGGCCGGCACCGGCGTGAACGCCGGGAATGCGGGTCAAGGCGCCCAGCGTCAGCAAGCGCCCAAGCGTCAAGGCGATGCCCAACGCGCTCCCGCGCGTGCCGCGCAGAATACCGGTGCACCGCGTCAGGGTCACGACGGCCGGAATGCGCAAAATGCGCAGAACGCCACGCGTGGTCAGGGCGGGGGTGGCGAGCGCAGCGACTTCGCTCAGCGGGGTCCGCGTCCGGCGCGCCGCGAGGGGGCCGGTGGTGCCCTGCTGATGGGCAAACCCAAGCGCGACTAAGCGCTCGCCGAGGGATCGACGATGCGTGCGCAGCTCAACATTCCGATGAATTTGAGTTGCGCATTTAGCCTTCGTCCAGTCGTCATGCGACTTCGCCGTGTGAGGCGCGATTCGCAACGGTCAGCGTCCTCCGGATTGTCCCGGAATGGCGGGCTGCGCAAAATAAGTAAAATATTAACCTTTTGCGCCCGGCGGCCCGGGTATGGCAGAGACGATGAGACCGGGAATATCTTAACAATCCCGGCCACACCGGTTCGCCAGTGCACGCGCCGCTTTCCCGTTCTCCGAGGATTTCATGATCGCCCGTGTCACCCGGCTGTTCCCGTTGTGGGCCCTGCTGCTGTCCGTTTTCGCCTTTCTTTCGCCCGGCAGCTTCTCCGGCATTACGCCGCACGTTACCGCGCTCCTGACCGTCGTGATGTTCGCGATGGGCGTCACGCTGACCTTCGACGACTTCAAGCGCGTCTTCACGCGTCCCGCACCGATCGTTGCGGGCGTGGTCCTGCACTATCTCGTTATGCCGCTGGCCGCCTGGGTCATTGCGCGCGTGTTGCACATGCCGCCCGATCTGACGGCGGGCATGGTGCTCGTCGGCAGTGTGGCGAGCGGCACGGCATCGAATGTCATGATTTATCTCGCCCGCGGCGACGTGGCCCTGTCGGTCACGATCAGCGCCATGTCGACGCTCGTCGGCGTATTCGCCACGCCGTTGCTCACGCGCTTGTACGTCGATGCATCGATTGCGGTGGACGTCGAGGGCATGCTGCTGTCGATTCTTCAGATCGTTGCGCTGCCGATCGGCGCGGGCCTGCTCATCAACCGCTATCTCGGTCGTGCGGTGCGCGCGGTCGAAGGCTATCTGCCGCTGGTCTCGATGGTGGCGATCGTGCTCATCATCGGCGCGGTGGTTGGCGCGAACCAGGGCAACATTGCCACGGTCGGGCCGCTGGTGATGGTCGGCGTGATACTGCACAACGCACTGGGGCTGCTCGGCGGTTATTGGGGCGGACGTCTGCTGGGTTTCGACGAATCGATTTGTCGCACGCTGGCGATCGAAGTGGGCATGCAGAACTCAGGACTGGCCGCCACGCTGGGCAAGATCTACTTCACGCCGCTGGCGGCATTGCCGGGCGCGCTCTTCTCCGTTTGGCACAACCTTTCGGGCTCGCTGCTTGCGGGCTACTGGCGCGGTCGTCCGACCGGCACGGCCAACGATTCGCAGGCTGCGGTAACGCGTCCGATGCATTGAGTTTTTATGACGCCGCATGCGGGTGTGTGCGGCGCGCAACGGGTTCGCGCACCGTCATCGCGCGATTTGCCTTTCTGCCTCTCATCGCCTACAACTTCGATATACCGTTCGCGGCGGTGAGAGAATCCGCATCACGGCGCCCGTCCGTGTTCCCTTTCCCCCGCTCGCCCACAGGGCGTATTCCGACGTGGTCAGCTCAGGCAGCGATGTGTCGCGCGCGACGCGCGACGCCATGCCGCGACCCGGCGTACGAGCGAGCGGTCTGGAGTCATTGAACAATGTTGCGAAAGAATCCGCGCGGGGACTATCCCGTGGTGCACGAAACCTCGTTCGTCGATCCCACGGCCATTTTGTGCGGCCAGATCATCGTAGGCGAGAACGTCTTCATCGGACCTTATGCCGTGTTGCGTGCCGATGAAGTCGACGAGAACGGCAAGATGGAGCCGATCGTAATCGGCGCCAATTCCAACATCCAGGACGGGGTCGTGATCCATTCGAAAGACGGCGCACGCGTTTCCATCGGCGAGAACACCTCGATAGCCCATCGCTCCATCGTGCACGGGCCCTGTGTGATCGGCAACAACGTCTTCATCGGTTTCAATTCGGTGCTGTTCAACTGCGTTGTGCACGATGGCGTGGTGGTGCGGCACAACAGCGTGGTCGACGGGCGCGACATTCCCGAGAATTTCTACATTCCCTCGACCACACACATCAGCCGCGAGACCGATCTCGCGACCATTCCGAAAGTCACCGTCGACGCGCGCGAGTTCTCCGAATCGGTGAGCCGCACGAATGTGCAGCTTGCACGCGCCTACCGTCGTATTCAGAACGAGTTCTGACGCCAAGGCGAGCGCGCGTGAACGGTGGCAGTGAACGTTTTGCTGGGAGTCCGTCATGTCTTTGAGTGTCAACGGGATTGTCATCGACGCACGCCGCGTCGCCGATGAGATCGATCTGCATCGAGACGCGGCCGATCCGGAAGTCGCCGCTCAACGCGCGCTCGTCAGCCGCGAGTTGTTGCGGCAGCGTGCGCGCGACTTGCGGCTGCTGACCGATACCGATGGGGTGGGCGAGAGCGACGATGCGGTCGTCGACGCGCTTTTCTCGCGAGACGTACAGGTGCGCCGTCCGACCGACGCCGAATGCCGGGCCTATTTCCACGAACACGCGGGACAGTTTCGCGTTGGCGACAAGGTGCAGGCGAGCCACATCCTCTTTGCGCTATCCGCAGGGGTGCCGCTGTCGAGCACGTTAGGACGCGCGCAATCGGCACTGGACGCAGTGCTCGCCGAACCGGCTTCATTCGAGTCGGTCGCGCAGACGATGTCGGATTGCCCGTCAGGCCGAACCGGCGGCAGCCTGGGTATGCTTGCGCGAGGCAGCGGTGCGCCCGAGTTTGAACTGGTGCTGTTCTGCGGCGACCGTCTGGGTGTGTTGCCGAGGCTGGTGAACACGCGCTACGGTTTTCACGTCGTGCGTATCGAGCGGCGAGTGAAAGGGCGCATGCCGCCGTTCGAGCGTGTGGCCGAGCGCATTGCTGCGCAGTTGTACGAACAAGCCCGTGCGCGCGCATTACGTCACTATGTGGCGCTGCTCGCCGGGGCTGCCGAGATCAGTGGTGCCAACGATAGCGAAGGGCCGACACGCGTGCAGTGACCGAGAGGGTCGATAACAAAGGGCGCGCCTGAATATGATTCAGGCAGCGCCCTTTTTCATGAGGGACGTCGATCGATCGTCGTTCAGCCGACGATCAACTCGAGCGTGAGCGTGTCGAGCGTGAACGAACCGTCATCCTGAATCTTGAAGTGACGGCGTACGTCGTCGGCCATCGCCGTTTGCAAAGCGCGAATGGCCACTTGCATCGGTTCTGGCGTGCGCATGCGCGTCGTCCAGGTCTTGAAGTCGAGTTCGAGCGTGCGCGGCGTGAGCGACGCCACCGAGAATCCCGCCCCTGCCGCCATCGTCATCCACTCGCTCGCGGCGTAGTCGCGCACATGCGACGTGTCGCGCAGCACTTCCACCGCTTGCAGATACGTGTCGAACAACGGCTGTCCGGTTGAGGCGACGTCGCAGATCACGACACGGCCACCGGGCTTGAGTACGCGGCGCATCTCGCGCAGCGCGGCGCCCACATCGGCCCAATGATGCGCACTGTAGCGGCTGAAGACGAGGTCGAAGCTGGCGTCAGCGAACGGCAGCGATTCGGCCGCGCCGAGCTGCGTGTCGACGTTCGTCAGCCCGCGCTTCGTGGCTTCGCCGGCAACCACGCCGAGCATGTCTGCCGACAAGTCGTAGGCGACGACACGCGCGGCGTGCGGTGCAGTAAAGAAGCTCACGTGACCCGCACCACAGCCCAGGTCGAGTACCTGAGCCCCCGGATGGGCACGCGCAATCGCGGCGAGTTGCTCGAGATCGGCGCCTTGCGCGTGATTGGCGCTCGTCAGGTAAGCGGACGCTTGCGGGCCGAACTGGCCAGTAACGACGGCGTTGTGCGCGTTATGCGCATTCGTGCCATCGGGGGCATGTGCCGCAGCGGCGGCGGTCGATTGCGGGGTATCGCTCACGGCGCGTTTCCTCTGTCTGTGGGTAGGCGTGCTGGATTCGACGATATCGTGCGCAGGGGGCTTGCGCGACACCGATGGGTCTCACGATAATGGCTCGTCAATACCGGTACAAGTTACCTATTTATCCTGGTATGAAAACTACCCCCATTTCACCGTCCGGCGCTCCGTCGGGAGAACCGGCTCCGCATGCCGATGATGCACGCCAGCGCCGGGCGCTGGGTGACTTTCTGCGCGCGCATCGCGAGCGGCTGACGCCGGCGGCGGTCGGATTGCCGTTGCTTGGGCGACGTCGTACGCCGGGGCTGCGGCGCGAGGAAGTGGCGCAGTTATGCGGCTTGTCGTCGACCTGGTACACGTGGATCGAGCAGGCGCGCGAGGTATCGATTTCGGCGGGCGCACTGGCAGCCGTCGCCAGCGCGCTGCGGCTCTCGCGTGCCGAGCGGGCGTATCTCTTCGATCTCGCGGGCAAGCGCGATCCGGAGCGCGGCGCCGAGCCGTTGCCGCACCACGCCGCCGCGCAGGTGCAGGCGGCGGTCGCTGCGGTGGCGGCGCCCGCCTATGCGCTCGACCGCTGCTGGGATGTCCTCGCATGGAACGACGCCGCTGCCGACATCTTCCGGGGCTGGCTCGATGTGCCGGGTGCGAAGAATCTGCTGCGCTACATCTTTCTCGACGCGGGGGCACAGACCCTGATTCAGGATTGGGAGAGCCGCGCGCGACGCGTCGTTGCCGAGTTTCGCGCGGAATGCAGCGCCTACCTCGACGACACCCCCGTGCGCGCCCTCACAGACGCCTTGCAACGCGAGAGCAGCGTGTTCGCCGCGCTCTGGTCGCAGCAGGACGTCGTCGAGCGTGAAGGCGGTCGACGCGGCTTCCATCACCCTGTGCGCGGCGATATCGACTTCGCGCAGGTCACGTTTCGTCTGTCGGGGCATGACGACGTCAAGCTCGTGATGTTGTTGTCGTAGCGTTGCGAATCGCCGGTCGCCGGTCGCCGGTCGCCGGTCGCTGCGATGTCGTCGTGCGGCGTGCCCGTCAGACGACGGGGCGTAGCCACTGTACGAGCAGCGTGGCACTGGCCATGCCGAGCAGCGTCATGATGAGCGATCCCCCCACGTGAACGATCACAATGAGCGAGGCCCAGCCCATCTGCCCCTCGCGCAGCAGCGTGGTGACTTCGGCGGAGAAGGTGGAGAACGTGGTGAGGCCGCCGAGAAACCCGGTGACGATCAACAGACGCCACTCGACCGGGATCGATGGAAAGTGGCTGAAGAGCGCGACGGCGACGCCGATCAGATAGCCACCCACGAGATTGGCCGCGAGCGTGCCGAGCGGCAGCGTCGGCAAGATCGCATTGAACTGCGCACTCAGCACCCAGCGCAGTAGCGCGCCGAGGGCCGCCCCGATGCTGATGGCGAAGACCGAAGCAAACATGGGTGACTCCTGTGCCGATCGCATAAAAAAACGGCCAGTCCTTTCGGACCGGCCGCTCTCGCCTCTCAAGCGAATACTACGGGCATTGCCACAGGACTTAGTCCTTCGGGAACGACGTGGCGCCGCCGTGCGCGCCCGACCATTCGGCCGGTGCGTGCAGGAATTTCTCGACTTCGTCGAGCGTCTTCGTGTCGAAGTGGTTCTGCTGCTTGGCAACGCGCAGCACGTCCCACCACGTTGCGAGCGAGTGCAGTTGGACATCGATGTCCTTGAGCACCTGACGGCTCTCCGGGAAGATGTCGTAGTGGAAGATCACAAACACGTGATTCACGCTCGCACCCGCTTCACGCAGCGCCTTGCAGAAGTTGATCTTGCTGCGACCATCGGTCGTCAGATCTTCCACGAGCAGCACACGCGAGCCTTCCGGCAGATCGCCTTCGATCTGCGCATTACGGCCGAAACCCTTCGGTTTTTTGCGAACGTACTGCATCGGCAACATCAGCTTGTCGGCGATCCAGGCCGCGAACGGAATGCCTGCGGTCTCACCGCCAGCGACCGTGTCGAACTGCTCGCAGCCGACGTCCTGAATGATGACGGCCTCGGCGAAGTCCATCAGCGTACGGCGCACGCGCGGGTACGAGATCAGCTTGCGGCAGTCGGTGTAGACCGGGCTGGCCCAGCCCGAGGTGAAGATGTACGGCTTCTCGGCGTTGAAATGCACCGCGCCCACTTCGAGCAGGATCTTGGCGGTGATGTCGGAAATCGCCTGGCGGTCGATGCCAATCATGATGCGGTTCCTTAGCGTAGCTGCCCGCCGTCGAGCGTGCAGCCAGGAGTCATGGTTAAGTCAGCGGCGTGCCGCAGCGCGTAGGGCGCTACGACAGGAATGCCGTCTAAGGCGGCGGGTCTGCGCGTCTTGCGACGACCGACCGGCGCTTAAACGCGAATTATGCCACAAGTTTCAGCAGATGCGCGGTCAATTATGCACTGAGCGTATATTTTCGAAGCAGGAGATACGCACGGTGTGCCCGCACGGCGCATATGAAAAACGCTCTCCGACAGATGAGTCCAAAAAAAGAGACAGTTGCCGAGCCTTTATGACAGGCATACACTCTCGCCGAAATTCAGACCCGTCGGACGCGCTCATGCCTAACGATTCCTCGCCCTCGCTTGCGGCTACTGCCGTGCCGCAAGACAACGCCTACGCGAACCGTGCCCTCTGGGCCTCGGCCATCGGCTATGCCATGGACGGCTTCGATCTGCTGATTCTCGGCTTCATCCTGCCCGCCATCGCGGCCGACCTCGCGCTGTCCAGCGCGCAGTCGGGGGCACTCGTCACATGGACGCTCGTGGGCGCTGTCGTCGGCGGCATCGTCTTCGGCATGCTGTCTGATCGCTATGGCCGAGTACGCGTGCTGTCGTGGACGATTCTGCTCTTCGCCGTGTTCACCGGCCTGTGCTCGCTCGCGCAAGGCTATTGGGACCTGCTGGCGTACCGGACGATTGCCGGTATCGGTCTGGGCGGTGAGTTCGGCATCGGCATGGCGCTCGCTGCGGAAGCGTGTGCGCCGGAGCGTCGTGCAAGGGCGTCGTCGTTCGTGGGACTGGGATGGCAGGCCGGCGTGCTTGCCGCCGCGCTGCTCACGCCGTTGTTGTTGCCGGTGATCGGCTGGCGCGGCATGTTCGCGGTTGGCCTGCTGCCGGCGGTCGTGTCGTTCGTCATGCGCCGCACGCTCGGCGAGCCCGAGATGTTCCTCGCGCAACAAAAGCAGCCGCGCGAACACGCGCCGCTCAAGTTGCTGGTCAAGGACCGTGCCACCACGCGTGCGAGCGTGGGCGTGGCGATTCTGTGCTCGGTGCAGAACTTCGGCTACTACGGCCTGATGATCTGGATGCCGTCGTACCTGTCGAAGACGTTCGGCTACTCGCTCACCAAATCGGCCATGTGGACGGCGGTGACGGTGCTTGGCATGGCGTTCGGTATCTGGCTGTTCGGTCGCCTGGCCGATCGCTTCGGCCGTCGCCCGACGTTCATCGGCTATCAGATCGGCGCGGTCGTGATGGTGTTCGTGTATGCCCAGTTGCAGTCGCAGTTCGCGCTGCTGATCGGCGGTGCGGTGATGGGGTTGTTCGTGAACGGCATGATCGGCGGCTATGGCGCGTTGATTTCGGAGCTGTATCCGACGGCCGCGCGTGCAACGGCGCAAAACGTGTTGTTCAATATCGGCCGAGCCGTTGGCGGTTTCGGACCGCTCACGGTCGGGGCACTGGCCGCCGCCTATTCGTTCAAGATGGCGCTCGTCTTCCTCGCCAGCATTTACGTGCTCGACATTCTCGCTACGCTGCTGCTGATTCCAGAGCGTCGCGGCGAAGCGCTGAAATAAGGCACTACGGCCGTCTCAATGCACGCGCGGCAGGTGCTGCGTGCGGCATCAAGCTTTCGGCGCAAGGTGTACACTTTGCGTCCTGCGGTGCGTCCGGCGCACCGTCAGTCCCACGGTCCGGCGCGCGTGAGCGCGGCATGCCGGATCGGGGAAGCGGCGGTCATCACGCTGCCGCGCAGAGAAGAAAACCGTCGACGACACAATCGTCGAATCCCTCCGGTTGGCTCTTCCCCGCCGTGATCCGTTAAAAGACGACTGCGCCCAGACGCTGCCCGCATGCGGCACGGGCCTGGCCGTCGCCCTGTCCTTAGGTATCGAGATATGGATGAACAACTGAAACAAAGCGCCCTGGCGTACCACGAGAATCCGCGTCCGGGCAAAATCTCGGTGACGCCGACCAAGCCGCTGTCGAACCAGATCGATCTGTCGCTGGCCTACTCCCCCGGCGTCGCCTACGCCTGTGAGGCCATCGCTGAAGATCCGCTTGCAGCCAACCGTTATACGTCGCGCAGCAACCTCGTCGGTGTGATCACCAACGGCACTGCCGTGCTCGGTCTGGGCAACATCGGCCCGCTCGCCGCCAAGCCGGTGATGGAAGGCAAGGGCTGCCTGTTCAAGAAGTTCGCCGGCATCGACGTGTTCGACATCGAACTCGCCGAGCACGATCCGGACAAACTCGTCGAAGCCATCGCCATGCTCGAGCCGACGCTCGGCGGCATCAACCTCGAAGACATCAAGGCGCCCGAGTGCTTCTACATTGAGAAGAAGCTGCGCGAGCGCATGAAGATCCCGGTCTTCCACGACGATCAGCACGGCACCGCCATCATCGCCTCGGCCGCTATCCTCAACGGCCTGAAGGTCGTTGGCAAGGACATCGGCCGCGTGAAGCTGGTGTGCTCGGGCGCCGGCGCTGCCGCCATCGCCTGTCTGGATCTGCTGGTGAACCTCGGCCTGAAGAAAGAGAACATTCTCGTTCTCGACTCGAAGGGCGTGATTCACACGGGTCGCGACAAGCTCGACGAGAGCAAGGCGCGCTACGCCGTGGCGACCGAAGCCCGTACGCTGGCAGACGCGAGCAACGGCGCCGATGTGTTCCTCGGCTGCTCGACCGCCGGCGTGCTGACCGCCGACATGGTCAAGACGATGGGCACGAAGCCGCTGATTCTGGCGCTCGCCAATCCGGAGCCGGAAATTCGCCCGGAAATCGCGAAGGCTGCGCGTCCGGACTGTATCGTTGCGACCGGCCGTTCGGACTACCCGAACCAGGTCAACAACGTGCTGTGCTTCCCGTTCATCTTCCGTGGCGCGCTCGACGTCGGTGCGACCACCATCACGGAAGAAATGAAGCTCGCCACCGTGCGTGCCATCGCCGAGCTGGCGCAGGAAGAAGAGCAAAGCGAAGAAGTCGCGCGCGCCTATGAAGGCCAGTCGCTCGAATTCGGTCCGGAATACATCATTCCGAAGCCGTTCGACCCGCGTCTGATCATCAAGATCGCCCCGGCCGTGGCACAAGCCGCGATGGATTCGGGTGTGGCCACGCGACCGATCAAGGACATGGACGCCTACCGCGAACAACTCGGCACGACCGTGTATCGCACCGGCTTCATCATGCGCCCGGTGTTCGCCGCTGCCCGTGCCCGCTTCGGTAACGACGCTGCCCGCATCGTGTTCGCGGAAGGCGAAGACGAGCGCGTGCTGCGCGCCGCCCAGTTCGTGCTGGCCGAGCGCATCGCGAAGCCGATCATCATCGGTCGTCCGGCCGTGGTGGAAATGCGTTTGCAGAAGATCGGCTCGAAGCTCAAGCCGGGCGTCGATTTCGAGATCGTGAATCCGGAAGACGACACGCGTTACCAGCGTTGCTGGCAGGAGTATCACAACCTTGGCGCGCGCCATGGTGTGACGCCGGAAGTCGCCAAGGCCGCCATGCGCAAGGACAACACGCTGATCGGTGCGATCCTCGTGCGTCTGGGCGAAGCCGACGGCATGGTCTGCGGCATGATCGATACGTACCACCGCCATCTGGATGTGGTCGATCAGGTGATCGGCCGCGCCGCCGGTGTCGAGAACTACGCCGCGATGAATCTGCTGATGCTCGAGAATCGCAACCTGTTCATCAGCGATACGTACGTCAACGAAGTGCCGACGTCGGAGCAACTCGCCGAGATGACCGTGCTGGCCTCGAAGGAAATCGAGCGCTTTGGCATCGCCCCGAAGGTGGCGCTGCTCTCGAACTCGAACTTCGGCAGCGTGAAGTCGGCCTCGGCCCAGCGCATGGCGCACGCGGCAGAACTGCTGGCCAAGCGTGCACCGGAGCTGGAAGTCGACGGTGAAATGCACGGCGACGCCGCCCTGTCGGAAACGATCCGTCGCGCGGCTTACCCCGCGTCGCGTCTGTCGGGCGAAGCGAACCTGCTCGTCATGCCGAACGTGGAAGCGGCGAACATCACGTACAACCTGCTCAAGATGACGGGCGGCGAAGGCGTGACGGTCGGCCCGTTCCTGCTCGGTTGCGCCAAGCCGGTTCACATCCTGACGCCGGCCGCTACGGTGCGCCGTATCATCAACATGACGGCCGTTGCTGCGGCCAACGTCAGCCGTTGATGCTCAGGACGGACATGGCGCCGGGGTGATCTCCGGCGTTCATGTCCACCGACTCGCCGCTTAGGTGAGAGTGCATAAAAAAAATCCCGCCAGACGCTTACGCGCTGGCGGGATTTTCGTTGGTTTGACGTCTTGGCCGCTCGGGTGAATCAAGCCGCTGCGCGATGCGAACCGCCATCGCGGAATTGCGTGAGCAGCTTCGTCCACTTGATACGCGTGGCCGCGAGGTTCTGCTCCTTGATGTGACCGTAGCCGCGAATCTCCTGCGGCAGCTCCGCCAGTTGCACGGCCAGCGACAGGTTGTGCTCGTTCAGACGCGACACCAGTTCGTTCGCGAGCGTTTCGTACTCGCCGATCAGTGCGCGCTCCGTGCGACGCTCTTCCGTCCGCCCGAAGATATCGAACGCCCCGCCGCGCAGCCCCTTGAACTTCGCCAGCACGCCGAACGCCTTCATCATCCACGCGCCATAGGCCTTCTTGACGAGATGCCCCTTGTCGTCATGCTTGGCCAGCGACGGCGGTGCCAGATGGAAGCGCAGCGTGAAGTCGCCTTCGAACTGCTCGTTCAACTTCTTCATGAACGCCGGGTCGGTGTACAGACGCGCGACTTCGTACTCGTCCTTATAGGCCATGAGCTTGTACAGCGCACGGGCGACGGCTTCGGTCAGCGGCATCTGCATGGCGTCGCTTCCCAGGGCCGATTCCGCAGTGCGTACGCGATCCACGGTTTGTTTGAAGCGTTCGGCGTAAGCGCGATCCTGATACGCCACGAGCTGGTCGTAACGGCGCTGGATCAACGTGTCGAGCGCACGCGGCGAGTGCAGCGTGATCAGCTTGCCGCCCGCGGCCGACGATTCGGGAGACTCGTTCTGCTGCGCAAGCCGACGCACGGTCGCCAGATCGTGTGCGGCGCGACGGCCCCATTCGAACGCCTGCTTGTTCTTCTCGATCGCCACGCCGTTCAGTTCGATGGCGCGCGTGAGCGCGGCGTACGAGAGCGGCACCCAACCCTTTTGCCATGCGTAGCCCAGCACGAACGGGTTCGTGTAGATGGTGTCGCCGAGCAGTCGCAGCGAGAGGTGATTGGCATCGACGAAGTCGACGTTGTCACCGGCCGCTGCGCGGATGTCGCTCTCGGTGCTCACACCGGGGAAGCGCCAGTTCGGGTTGCGGATGAAATCGGCCGTCGGCGTGTGCGCGCTGTTGACCACGATGTTCGTCACGCCGTGTTGCACGCGCGAGAGCGTGTCGTCGCTCGCCGTGGTGATGGCATCGCAGCCGATCACCACGCGCGCGTCGCCCATGGCGATGCGTGTAGCGTGAATGTCTTCCGGTTGCAGCGCGATCTGCACATGGCTCGTCACCGCGCCGCCTTTCTGCGCGAGGCCGGTGACGTCGAGCGTCGTGACCCCCTTGTTTTCCAGATGCGCGGCCATGCCGAGCAGGCCGCCGATGGTCACCACGCCCGTGCCGCCCACGCCCGTCACGAGAATGCCGTACGGACGCGTGATGGCCGGCAACGCCGGTTCCGGCAGCGGCGGCAGACCGCTGCTGTCGACCTGTGCCGTCTTGGGCTTGCGCAGTTGACCGCCTTCGACCGTCACGAAGCTCGGGCAGAAGCCATTCAGGCAGGAGTAATCCTTGTTGCACGTCGACTGGTTGATCTGACGCTTCGTGCCGAACTCTGTCTCCAGCGGCTCGACCGACAGGCAGTTCGACTTCACGGAGCAATCGCCGCAACCTTCGCAGACCGCTTCGTTGATGACGACACGCTTGGCCGGATCGGGATACGCCCCGCGTTTGCGACGGCGGCGCTTCTCGGTGGCGCACGTCTGGTCGTAGATCAGGATCGACGTGCCCTTGACCAGGCGCAGTTCGCGCTGCACGCGATCCAGTTCGCTGCGGTGATAGACGGGAATGTCGCCGACGAGCTTCACGCCGTCGTACTTCTCCGGTTCGTCCGTCACGATGACGATCTTCGCCGCGCCTTCGGCGTCGACCTGCGCCACGATCTGCGGCACGCTGAGCGTGCCATCGACCGGCTGGCCACCGGTCATGGCGACCGCATCGTTGTACAGAATCTTGTAGGTGATGTTGACCTTCGACGAGATCGCCGCACGAATCGCGAGCAGGCCCGAGTGGAAATACGTGCCGTCGCCGAGGTTGGCGAAGATGTGTTCGTCGCACGAGAACGGCGCCTGCCCGATCCAGGGCACGCCTTCGCCGCCCATCTGCGAGAAGGTGTCGGTCTTGCGGTCCATCCACACGGTCATGTAGTGGCAACCGATACCCGCGATGGCGCGCGAGCCTTCGGGCACGTTGGTCGACGTGTTGTGCGGACAGCCCGAGCAGAACCACGGCTTGCGTTCGGCTGCGACGCGCGGCTTGGCGAGCGCTTGTTCCTTTGCTTCGATCACGCGCAGACGGGTGGCGATGCGATCGCGCACGTCGCTCGGCAACTCGAATTTTTCCAGACGCGTAGCAATCGCCTTGGCGATCAGCGCGGGCGAGAGTTCGTAGTGCGCGGGCAGCAGCCAGTTGGCCATTGGCACGGACCATTCGCCCCCGGCGCCATCCTTTTCGTCGAACTTGCCGTACACGCGCGGACGTACGTCATCGCGCCAGTTGTACAGCTCTTCCTTGATCGCGTATTCGAGGATCTGACGCTTTTCCTCGACCACCAGAATTTCCTGCAAACCTTGTGCGAACGCGCGCGCACCCTGCGCTTCGAGCGGCCACACGCACCCCACTTTGTACAGACGAATGCCAATGCGCTGGCACGTGGCTTCGTCCAGTCCCAGATCGGCGAGCGCCTGACACACGTCGAGATACGCTTTGCCGCCGGTCATGATGCCGAAGCGCGCGTGGGGCGAATCGATCGTCACGCGGTCGAGCTTGTTGGCGCGTACGTAAGCGAGTCCCGCGTACCACTTGTAGTCGAGCAGACGCGCTTCCTGCACCAGCGGCGGATCGGGCCAGCGGATGTTCAGGCCGTCGGGCGGCATGATGAAGTCGTTCGGCAGGTGGATGTCGACGTTGTGCGGATCGATCATCACCGAGGCCGACGACTCGACCACATCCGTCACACACTTCATCGCGACCCACAGACCCGAGTAGCGGCTCATGGCCCAGCCATGCAGGCCGTAGTCGAGATACTCCTGAACGTTCGACGGATACAGCACGGGAATACCGGCTGCCTTGAAGACGTGTTCGGATTGATGCGCGAGGGTGGAGGACTTGGCGGCGTGGTCGTCGCCCGCGAGCACCAGCACACCGCCGTGCTTCGACGAACCGGCCGAGTTGGCGTGCTTGAGCACGTCCATCGAGCGATCGACGCCCGGACCCTTGCCGTACCACATGGAGAACACGCCATCGAACTTGGCGGGATACAGATTGACCTGCTGCGAGCCCCATACCGCAGTGGCGGCGAGGTCTTCGTTCAGGCCCGGCTGGAAAACGATGTTATGGCTGGCGAGGTGCTGTTTGGCTTTCCATAGCGACAGATCCAGACCGCCTAGCGGCGAGCCGCGATAGCCCGAAATATAACCAGCAGTGTTGAGGCCGGCGGCGGCATCGCGCGCCTGCTGCAACATCGGTAGTCGGACCAAAGCCTGGATGCCGCTCATGTAAGCGCGACCGCGCTCGAGCGTGTACTTGTCGTCGAGCGTGACCGATTCTAGTGCGGCCAGCAAACTCGGATTGACGGGGGCGTTCATGGGGTGTGCTCCTCACTCTCACTGATTTTGGGATCGCCAAAACTTCCTGCCCCTCCCGCTCTCGTGAAGCAGGACGGCAGCGGTGAATGCCGGCCTCTAAATATCGCTTTACCGAGGTGCTCACTTGCGTGACGTCACCCGTCGAGCGGGGCCTTTTATCGTGATACTGATGCCAGTCGGACTTATGTTAGCACCGGTGTCGGGCCGCTGCCTGACGGTGACGGTGACGTCTCATCGGTTACCGATCGGGGCAGTATAGCGAGCATTATGACGTTTACGTAAACGTCAGGTGGATGGCGTATACCCTCGTCTGGTGTTTTCGCGCGCGCCCCTCACATAAGGCGTAGGTGCGGCATCGAGACGCACTGTTGCTTTCGGATTTCGCCCCAAAATGGCGGCATTGTGTCGCGATTATGTCGGCAACCGTACGTTTGTCGGTGCCTTCTGACACACGGGTAACAACGTGTAACGGTTCGGTGCGAGAGGGAACAGACCGGGCAGAATGCCCACTAATGCCTTACCCGACACGTTGAGTATGTTCATAGCGCACAGTCAGTGCGCGTAGCAATAAAGCGATACGCAAGAAGGAGTCACTGTGAATCAACGAAACATCGCCAAATTCCTGCTGGTTTCCGCTTCGTTCCTGACCCTGGAAGTGAGCGTCGCCCGCGCCGATGAAATGGCGCGCGACAAGACGGCCGAACCTACCCCGATTACGCAGCAGCGAACCACGCAACAGCCGCAGCGTTACGAAGGCCCGCTCGACCAGCGCACGATCGATCCGCGAGAATTTCAGCGCCGCTAATATGTGGCCCGATCCATTGTGAGTGCGTCGCCGTACCGGCGACACGCTCCGACCCACCAGGGCGCCGCCTCATCAGGTTGGCGCCTTTTTCTTTGTCCTTCCGATGCTTGGCACTACGCTGTAATTTGGCGTAATCGTCGTAATGGGGCGACGACTTCCTGAAAATAAAGATAATGCGCAATAATGTTGCGCATATATACAAATAATGGGGAGAGAAATGTCAAAAATGGAACTGGACAAGATCGATCGCCGGATCCTCGCCTTGCTCCAGAGCAACGGCCGGCTGTCCAATCTCGAAATCGCCGAGCAAGTGCGACTGTCCCCGAGTCCGTGCTTACGGCGTATCCGGCGTCTTGAGGAAGCGGGCGTCATTCGCGGC
>JARLJF010000137.1 GCA_031291335.1 Pandoraea sp.
CAAGTATGACCCCGGCGTCACGCATGCCCGCCTGCGATGCAGGCACATGTTCTCGACTGCGCATGCGCCGCAAAGCGCCGAGAAACGCCCCCAGATACGCGCCGGCCATCATGCCGACGACGGGCACCAGCCAGAAGCGCCACACGACGAACAGTAACGCGCCCAAGGCAAGACCGAATGCGCCGCCAGCAATGACGCCCTGAGCGGCGCCCTTGGCCGCCGGACGCGCGGCCGCGTCTGTGTCGACATCGCCACCGATGGGGAATCGGGCGTGCTGTCCCGTGGGATTCAGGAAGAATACCGATACGTCGGACGGCCGGAACGCCCGGTCGTAAAGGCGGCTTGCTACCAGATTCGCCTGATCGAACGTCGTGAACCGTCCTGCCACGATCATCGCCATCATCGACCTCCCTTGACTGAATTCGCATGCTTATCTCAATGGGATGGACGTGGGGCGGCTTCGTTTCATCAAGGAAACCTTACGCATTCGCGTAATGCATTGGGAAAATCAATGCACGGGAACCCTCGAACGGCTCTACCGATCGCATTGATATGGGCCGGACTGCGAGGCGGGTTCTCGCCGGATATGCCGCCTATACTGGACTTCTTGGCCCACGTCGCTCGCATCATCGGCGAATCAACTTTGCGAATCCTGCACTGGGAGCACATATGGCTCGCGCGATCTGGAAGGGCGCCATCAGTTTCGGACTGGTCAACGTGCCCGTGACGCTGTTTCCTGCATCGACCACACATACGCTCGATCTCGACTGGCTCGACAAGCGCACGATGTCCCCCGTGGGCTACAAGCGCATCAACAAGGAAAACGGCAAGGAAGTGCCGCGCGATCAGATCGTGCACGGCTACGAGTACGAGAAAGGGAATTACGTCGTGCTCAGTGACGACGAGATTCGCTCGGCGAATCCGGCGGCCACGCAGACCGTCGACATTCTGGCGTTCGTCGATGCAACGGACGTCTCGTTCATGTATCTCGACACGCCCTACTATCTCGTTCCCGAGCGCGGTGGCGCGAAGGCGTACGCGCTGCTGCACTCGGCACTCATCAAGGCGGGCAAGCTGGGCATCGCCCGCGTGGTGATGCATACACGTGCGCATCTGGCGGTGCTGGCACCGGCCGGTGATGCGCTCGTACTCGACACCTTGCGATGGCAGGACGAGATGCGCGATCCGGCCGAAGTCGGGCTGACGAAGGAGAAACTCGGCAAGCTCGCCGCACCGGGCGAGCGTGAACTGGATATGGCGATCCGGCTGATCGAGGAGATGTCCGGTCCGTGGCGTCCCGGCGATTATCACGACACGTTTCAGGATGATCTCAAGGCACTCATCGATCGCAAGATCGCGTCGGGACAAACACGCGAAGTCGCGCAGATCG
Organism: Pandoraea sp.; assembly: GCA_031291335.1. Classification (GTDB taxonomy): domain Bacteria; phylum Pseudomonadota; class Gammaproteobacteria; order Burkholderiales; family Burkholderiaceae; genus Pandoraea. Next base: position 1,391 of record JARLJF010000137.1, read on the forward strand.
AAGCCAGTGCGCCGAAATTATCCAGCAACGGCAACGTCACGGACCTGATGGCGTTGCTCAAGCAGAGCCTTGGCACGAAGGGCAAACGGGAGTCCGTGGCCATCGAGGCGCAGGATGTCGACGCGAAGACGTCCGGTAGCGGGAAATCCGCGAAGTCTGCGGCGAAGGCCACAAAGGCCACGAAGGCCAAAGCCGGAAAGAAGACCGCAGCAAAGCGGGCGTCACCGAGCAAGGCATCCGCCAAACGTACCAAAGCGCGGTGACGACAATCATGCCGAAGCGAGCGACCGCCACCGCTACAGCGCCAGCGAGACGCCGCAAATCCGGCGACTCTCTGGCGACCTACGACGCCAAACGCAATTTCACCTCGACGCCAGAACCGCGCGGCAAACGCGCGTCACGAGGCAAGGCGTTGCGATTCGTCATTCAACGACACAACGCGAGTCATCTTCACTACGACTTCCGGCTCGAACTCGACGGCACATTGAAGTCGTGGGCGTTGCCGAAACAACCGAGCGCCGACGTCAGCCGTCCGCGTCTCGCCGTTCAGGTCGAAGACCATCCCCTGGCATACGCCGATTTCGAGGGCGACATACCGGCCGGCAACTACGGTGCGGGTCACGTCGATATCTGGGATAGCGGCTCGTGGGAGCCGGACGGCAACGCACAACGCGACTATGCAAGCGGCAAACTGTCGTTCACATTGCACGGCGAGCGACTGAACGGACACTGGACGCTCGTTCGCACGGATAAACCTGCCCGCCAGCCGCAGTGGCTGCTGATTCATCGGCATGACGACGCGGCGGTGTCGAAGGTCGCAGGGAAATCGGCGGCAACTTCAGCCGCAGCGCGAAAATCGTCGGTAACGCCACCAGCTGACATGCGTCCGATGCTCGCTACCCTTGTGGATGCAGCGCCCGCGTCCGACGGCTGGCATGCCGAGATCAAGCTCGATGGGTATCGCGTCCTCATCCGTATTGCTGGCGACGACATTCGCGTCTTTACCCGTTCCGGGCAGGACTGGACGCATCGCTTTCAGCCTGCTGTCGACGCGCTGCGCAAGCACCGCTTACCGAATGCGTGGCTCGACGGTGAAGCCGTCGTCACGAACGAACATGGCTTGCCCGACTTTCAGGCGTTGCAACGAGCGTTCGACGAAGACACGCAGGACGCCATCCTCATCTACGTTTTCGACTTGCCGTGGTGCAATGGGCGCGATCTGCGCGACTTGCCATTGCGAGAGCGTCAAACAGCACTCACCGATGTTTTCAAAGGGCGAGAGACCGATGCCGTGCGCGTGCTCCAGCCGGTCAGTGGCGATCTTGAATCGCTCTGGCACGGGGCGTGCGAGGCGGGGCTGGAGGGCGTGATGATCAAGCGTGACGACTCGCCTTACATTGCCGGGCGAAGCGACGCATGGCGCAAGCTCAAGTGTTCGCAGCGTCAGGAGTTTGTCGTGCTGGGGTTTACCGAGCCGTCCGGGTCTCGACAAGGTTTCGGCGCGCTGCTGCTCGGCTATTACGATGACGACGGCAAGACGCTGCGCTATGCGGGGAAGGTCGGAACGGGCTTCGATACCGAGGCACTGCTGCGTCTTCGCAAGCAATTCGATGCACTCGAAACGGCGCAGGCGCCGTTGTCCCCCACCCCTCGGCCGGGCGGCGCGGCACGCGTGCACTGGCTACACCCCAAGCTCGTTGCCGAAGTGCGCTTCGCCGAGTGGACGCGCGACGGACACGTCCGGCAAGGCGCCTTTCTCGCGATGCGTCGCGACAAACCCGCGAAAGATATTCGGCGCGAAGTCCGTCGTGCGGGCTCCGCCAACGTCAACACTCACAGGGAGACACCGTCCATGACGCGCACCGCTCAGTCGGCTCAAGGAACCTCCGCGTTGCCGGTGAAGATCACGCATGGCGAGCGCGTCATGGACACGCACTCCGGCGTCACGAAAGCCGAGCTTGCCGCGTACTACCACGCAGTCAGCCCGTGGATGCTCCCGCACCTCGCCGGGCGACCGGTGGCGGTATTGCGTGCGCCCGAGGGAATCGGCGGCGAGATGTTCTTTCAGAAGCATGCGGCGAAGACGATACAGGGCGTACGCGCGCTCGACCCGTCGCTCGATCCGGATCACGAGCCGCTCATGCAGATCGACAACGCCCGTGGCGTTGTGGGCGCAGTGCAGATGGGCACGGTTGAATTCCACACGTGGAATGCGCGCAGCGATCTGATCGAGCGTCCTGACCGGGTGATCTTCGATCTCGACCCCGGCAAAGGGGTGACGTTTGAGCGCATCGTGGAAGACGCGTTACTGATTCGCGGATTGCTCGAAGAACTGGGGCTGACGGCGTTCGTGAAGACGAGCGGCGGCAAAGGGCTGCATTTGGTGACACCGTTGGCACGACGTCACGAGTGGGACGTCGCCAAGGGCTTTGCGGAAGCGGTTGCCAAACACATGGCGCGCGTGTTTCCGGATCGTTTCACCGCAACGATGGGACCCAAGCACCGCGTCGGGAAGTGCTTCATCGACTATCTGCGCAATTACCGGGGCGCGACGACAGTCTGCGCATACTCCGCCCGCGCCCGCGAAGGGTTGGCCGTCTCGATGCCCGTGCGATGGGAGGAGCTGTCCGATTTACCCGGCGCCGACGCGTGGAACGTGCGCAATGCCGTCAAACGACTGAGCGCGCTCAAACGCGACCCCTGGGCCGACTACGACAAAGCCGCGCAGCAGCGGGTGACAAAGGCGGTGCTCGATCGGTTGGGGGATTGAGTTCAGTGCCCGCTCGCGCGCGTCAAACACCCGGACCGGCCGAGGTAGCAAGCATCGATGCGAGCTGAGTGTCATTCAATTGAATTGCACAGCAATCCAACCACCAAGGCGCCTTACCAGGGTCAGTAGCGCATTAGTGCAGGCGCGCTTCGCATTTTTCATAACACCCAAACATGGCCCGGCAACTCAGGCACGACGCCACGCCATTAACCCCGAGCCGCCCCGGCATCGCCATCCTGCAACCAACGGCGCTTGTCGCGCAGTGGCGCCTCGCCGAACACTCGCGCGTATTCCCGGCTGAACTGTGACGCGCTTTCGTACCCCACAGCCTGCGCCGCGGCCGCGACGGCAATGTCCGCCACGAAGATCAAACGGCGCGCTTCCTGCAAACGCAATTGCTTCTGGTACTGCACCGGGCTCATCGCCGTCACCAACTTGAAATGGTGATGCAGCGACGACACGCTCATATGCACCTCCTGCGCCAACGCCTCCACCCGCAACGGCTGCGCATAGTGTTCGCGTAACCAGCGCACCGCACGCGCGATGCGGTTCATCTGGCTATCCTGCAACGCCATCTGCCGCAGCAGCACGCCCTGCCCGTTCATCAGCAGCCGGTAGACAATCTCGCGCTTGATCATCGGCGCCAGAATCGGAATGTCCCTCGGCGTTTCCAGCAAACGCAGCAGACGCAATACGGCGTCGAGCAGCGCGGCGTCCAGCCGGTTGACATACAGGCCCCGGCCGCTGGCCGACGGGGCCGGCGGCGGCAAATGCTCGTCGCCAATGAGCGACGTCACATCCTCAGCCATCAGATTGAGTCGCATGCCCAGATAGGGCGATTGCTCGCTCGCCCCCGACACTTGCGCTACCACCGGCAAATGCACCGACGACACCATGTAGTGCATCGGATCGTAGGCGTAGTCCGCTTCGCCGATCTGCAAACGCTTCTCGCCTTGCGCGATGACGGCAAACGCAGGCTGCTGCATCGCCGGCTTCGGACCGCCCGGATGCAGAATGCGATGCACGAAGAGCCCCTCCACCGCCGTCGGCGTCGTGCCCTCCAGTCCGCGCGTGGCGCGATCGAGCAGACCGACCAACTCGTTACGCGCGGTGAGCGACGGATCGTCCGCGAACTCGCTCTGCCCTGCCTCGCGTGGCGGATTCTTGACCAGATGCATGGAAGTGCCCTCAATTCAGATCGGCCCTCTCCCACATCACGGCCGCAATGTGGCACAGCATACCCCTGCCAGGAGAACTTGCCTGATTCTCCAACCCCGGATAGGCACGATCAGGCAGAAATCCCGGAGAATCCGGCAAATTCCGGGCTTGAACGCCGACCCATCGCCCGCAACGCCTCGGCTGCATCCGTCATCTTCCCGCCATATTCGGCAACGCTTTTCAGGCAACCGATGCCCCATGACGGCGCATGACGCGCAGCCGCTTGCAGAATCGGGCAGGAAATGTGCAGGAACAGGTACTGCTTGCCTGATGCCCCGCGACGCATAATGCATCCCATCCCGTGCACACCGTCTGCCCCCTGACGGCCACCTGCGACGGGCCGCAATTTCAACGGAGTGATGCAATGCGACAACGGAAACTCGGCAACACCGGCCTCTTCGTCTCGGAACTGTGCCTCGGCACGATGACCTTCGGCGGACAGGGCGAACTGTGGAGCAAGATCGGCCATTTGCAGCAAAACGATGTCGACACGCTCGTGGGACGTGCGCTCGACGCCGGCATCAACTTCATCGACACCGCCGATGTCTATTCGGAAGGTCAGTCGGAAGTGCTCACCGGCCAGGCACTACGCAACCTCAAGGTGCCGCGCGATAACGTCGTGGTGGCCACCAAGGTCTTTGGCGTGACGGGCGCACAAGGCACCAACTCGCGCGGCCTGTCGCGCTATCACATCATGGATGGCGTGAAGGCCAGCCTCAAACGCCTGCAACTCGATCACATCGACCTGTATCAGGTGCACGGCTTCGACCCGGCCACGCCCATCGAAGAGACCCTCAGCGCGCTCGACACGCTGGTGCGTCAAGGCCACGTGCGCTACATCGGTGTCTCGAACTGGGCCGCATGGCAGATCGCCAAGGCGCAGGGCATTTCGGCGCGCCTGAACCTCGCGAGCTTCGCGTCGCTGCAGGCGTACTACACCGTCGCCGGTCGTGATCTGGAACGCGAAATCGTGCCGATGCTGCGCAGCGAAAACGTCGGTCTGATGGTGTGGAGCCCGCTCGCCGGAGGCCTGCTCTCGGGCAAGTACACGCGTGACGGTCAAACCGAAGCCGGCAGCCGCCGCCAAAGCTTCGACTTCCCGCCGGTCAATGTGGAACGCGCGTACGACGCCATCGACGTGATGCGCGGCATTGCCGCCGAGAAGGGCGTGTCGGTCGCGCAGATCGCCCTGGCGTGGCTGCTCGCGCAGCCGGTCGTCTCGACGGTCATCATCGGTGCGAAGCGCGTCGATCAGCTTGACGACAACATCGCAGCCACGCGCGTCACGCTCAACGAGCGCGAACTGTCGGCCATCGACGCCGCCAGCGCACTGCCGAGCGAGTATCCCGGCTGGATGCTCTCGCGCCAGGGCGATCCGCGCCGCGCGCAACTCGCCGAAGCCGGTCTGCTCTGATCGACCGCGCACAGCACCGAACCGCTGTCACGAAACACGGCGCGCCGCTTTCACGGTGCGCCGTGTTTTTTTGCATCAACGCCCTGCCCGCATGCCGCGGGCCCAGAGCACGCGAGCGACGCTGCCTCAGAACGTGTGACGCATGCCGACGTTCACCCCCAACTGGCTCGTGCCCGCCGTCGGCGAACCGCCTGCCCCACCCGAACTCACCGAATACGCCGCGTGCTCGCTGTTGCCCAGCCATGCCACCTGCGTGTACACGGCCGTGCGCTTCGAGAGGAAGTACGTGCCGCGCAGCGTCGCCATCGTCGCTCGCGTGTTCTGTCGCGCATTCAACATGCGGAACACCTCGCCGTCCACTGCGAACGTCGGCGTGAACTGATACAGCGCGCCCACGTAGAACATGTCCGAGTTCACGCCGCCCACCGCGGCGGACGCCGTCTGCACACGACGGCCCAGCCAACCCGCGCCCGCCTTCCAGTTGCCGCCCTTCAGATAGCCGTTCAGTTGCCAGCGCGTGTCCTTGTCCGACGTACTGGTGAGCGGCACGGTCGCCGCCCCGTTGAAGAAGTTCGCGGCCGCGCCGGTCCCGCCACGCTGCTCGTCCCACGCCCCCGCCACACCGAACCACGCCGTGTCGTACTTGAGCATGGTCGAGATCTGGCGGCACGATGTCATCTGTCCCGGCGTCTGTCCCGCGCACGTGCCTTGCCCCGGCGAATTGCCGGTGCCGCCGCTGTCGCGTCCGAACGAGTAGGTGGCGCCCACCGTCAGGCCCTGAAAAACGCCCTTGTAGGCGACGGTGTTATCGCTACGCGCGTTCGGGATGTAGCTGTCGAGCGAGCCACTGCCGAAGAGGTCCGGCCCGAGAATGTCGGCGTCGCTCATGACCCAGAACGTCATCGAATACTGACGGCCGAACGACAGCGTGCCGTATTGATTCGACAGTCCCACCCACGCCTGCCGTCCAAATAGCCGGCCGCCCTGATTGAGGTCGCCCGCACGGACATTGAAGCCGTTCTCAAGCGTGAATACCGCATGCAAGCCGCCACCGAGATCCTCATCGCCACGCAGGCCCCAACGCGACGGCAGCGAACCGGTGTTGGCCGGCATGCGCACGAGCGAGCTGTTGTTGGCACCGGCGTGCGAGAGGTATTCGATGCCGGTGTCGAGAATGCCGTAGAGCGTCACGCTCTGGGCCGAGGCGGAAGTGTGGGCCAACGCGAGGCCGGCAGCCAGCGCGAGCGCGGGCAGTCCCTTGAGGGTCACGGTGATGTCTCCATTGAATCGTGTGGTGGTCCGGCCTGTGTCGACCGGTAACGGACAAATTGCCTGCGGAGGCAGGCGCCGCCGCCTGACCGTCGGGGGACGATCATGCGGCGGATGCAACGGATAGGGCAGGTATTGCACGGGCGAGCGCTGTCACGCGCTCACCCCGCACTTCGGTCAGACCGCGCCCGTGGCGGGCTTCGCAGCCGCGCCTGCGAGGGACCCCGTGCGACTCACACGACGACGCATCACGAGCATCAGCCCCGCCGCCAGGAACGCGGGGATGGCGACGATCTGAAACGCCTGCGTCGTGCTCGACGCGGTAGCGATCAACACGCCGCCGAGGCTGGAGCCGAGAATCGAACCGAGACGTCCCACACCGAGCGCCCATGCCACGCCGGTCGCACGCGACGCCGTCGGGTAGTACGCCGCCGTCAGCGCATTGGCACCCGTCTGTGAACCAGCGACACCGAAGCCCGCGAGGAACACAACGACCATCAGCCAGCCGGATTGGTGCGTTACCGAGCCAAGCACACACAGGGCGATACCGGCCATGACATACGACGCGGCCAGCACACGATACGGGCTCGTGCGATCCATCGCGAAGCCGATCATCACCGCGCCGACAGTGCCGCCGAGCGGCAACATTGCGCCGATGCGCGCAGCTTCCGCGAGCGTGTAGCCCGAGTCCTTGACGATCAGCGGCAGCCAACTCGTGAGCAGATAGAACGCGCACAGTGTGCAGAAGTACGTCGCCCACAGCAGCAGCGTGCCCACAACGTACTGACGCGTGAACAGGCCACCGACCGCCGAGCTTGCCGCCCCCGCTGGCGCGACTTCCGGATCGATGCGTGTGACTTGCGGATCGATATGCCGGGCGATGGCCAGCAGTTGGTCGGCGCTGTCCCCGCGTGCAGCGAGGTAACGCATCGACTCGGGCAGCCAGCGCATGAGCACCGGCACGACGGCCAGCGGTACAACGCCACCGGCGATCAACACGCCACGCCAGCCGATGTGCGGGAGCGTCTGCGCCACGATCTCGCCGCCAATGGCGAAGCCCAGCGTGAAGCCGCAGAACGTGGCCGTCACCAGCAACGAGCGCATGCGTTCAGCACAATATTCCGAGCTGAGCGTGATGGCGTTGGGCATGGCCCCGCCCAGGCCGATGCCGGTGATGAAGCGCAGCACGGCAAGCTCGGTCGGGCTGTGAACGAACGCCGACGCAATGCTGCCCAGCGAGAACAGAACGACCGAGAGAATCAGCACGCGCTTGCGGCCAATACGATCGGCCAATGGGCCGAAGATGAAGCAGCCGAGCATCAGGCCGCCGAGCCCGGCGCCGAAGACCGTGCCGAGGCTGGTCGTGGCCATCGTCCATTCACTACGAATGGCCGGGGCAAGATAGCCAATGGCGGCGGTATCGAAGCCGTCCAAAGTGACGATCAGAAAACATAGGGCAATCACACGCCATTGAAATGGCGTGATGCCCCTGCGATTCATCAAAACGGATATTTCCATGTCTGTCTCCTGTGCGGTGGTGACCGCTGGCTGAGCGGCGGGGCCGTGGCGTCTGTCGACGACGCTCTGTGATGGCCACGCAGCCGGTTAGGGGCGATTACGTAAAAGAATGGCGCATGACGTGTTGGGCAAAAGGGCGCTCGATCCGCGAGGGGGCGATCACGCGGTGTGCAGCTCCGGATCGCCGGCCGCAAGGTATTCCCACATGCGCTCGATGATCCGGCCGGATCGTGTGGCACGTGCGTGGCAGGCGTCCGGATCGAGTACCGCAGCGGGGTAAGCGGCTTCGAGCGCGAGCACGTCGAGGTCAACGCGTGCGGCGTCTTCGAGGTACCACGTGAGCGCGACCATCGCTTCGAGCGTGTCGGCCGCGACGACCGCGCCGTTCCCGCGCATCACCACGGCGGCATTCGTGCCCATCTTCGCGATGACCGCTTCGGCCTGCGCGTCGGAGCGAATCAGTTGCGGGTCGTCCCACAGCGGCACGCCCGGCGCGAAGTAGGTGCCCGGGCCGTGCAACGCGCGCGGCGTTCTGCGCAACGTCGAAAGCGACATGGTCTTGGGCGGCATCGAGCGAGCCACTGCGCCGATGTCGGGGCGCGAGCGGTAGATCTTCTGATGCAGACGGACTTCGCCGAGCACGCCGTCGGGCAGCGGGCCGTCGACGGGCACCACCGTGCCGGCTTCGCCCACGCCGATGAGCCCCATCGGACGGGCCGCGCATACGAGGAAGTAATCCGCGTCGAGCCGCGCACTGCAATGGCCGTACGCGTGCGCCAGTCCTGCGCGGGCCAGCGTACGCGCCGCCACGCGCACGGTGCGATCCAGCTCAGCGATGCTCGCGGCATCGAACGTGTGTTGTGTCATGGGGAGTCCGGCGTTATTCGGTGTTATCCGGTGTTGCTCGACGTTATTTGATGCGACGATGCAGCGATGCAGCGACGCAAAGACGAGATGGCCGAAGCGCAAACCGACGCGCCGCATCAGGTCGAAAGTCAGGTCGAACAGTCAGGTCGAAAATTCGGGGATCTCGGGCTTCGCGCCCCACATGCAGAACCCTGTCGGATCGAAGGGGAACTGCCGTGGCACGTAGGTCGCCTCGTCTTCCGGGGCAATCTTGCGCACGCCCGTGGAGTACTCGTAGACCATGCCGTCTGGCCCGGCGAAGTACAGAAACATGGCGTGCGACGTCGGGTGACGCCCCGGACCGAAGCGAATCGGCACGCCCTGCTCGCGCAGGAAGTACCACGAGCGCATGAGGTCGTCGATGCCATTCACTTGAAAGTTCACGTGCTGAATGCCCGCGCGCTTGGCCGGGAACAGCGCGATCTTGTGATGCACGTCGTCGATGCGCAGCAGCGGTGCGTCGCCAATGCGATCCGACACGCGGGCGTTGCAAACGCTCGTCCAGAACGCCTCGTCGCGACGCGCGTCGGTCGTGCACAGCCCCACGTGACTGAACGAATCGATGCCCGCATCGCGCTCGCCGTGATAACCGCGACCGGTCTGTGCCGCGCGCAATACCAGTTCGATCTGATTGCCGGTCGGGTCGCGAAACGTCAGAAAATCGGCCACTCGACGCCTATCGGCTTCGTCGCGCGTGCCGCGTCGAAACGCGATGTGCATGGCGTCGAGCTGTGCGGCAGCGGCGTCGAAATGCGCGTCGCTCGCGACGTCGAACGCGACCGTATGGTCAGCGGGATCGCCTTCGAAATAGCACACCGAATGGTCGCGGCTGTCGCTGCGAAGGAATACGTAACCGGCCTCGCGGCGCACTTCCTGCAACCCGAGAATGGTGCGCGCATAACGCGTGGCACCCTCGAGGTCGCGTGTGCCCAGCCGCACGTAACGAATGTCGTGCAGATTGATCACCGCTTGTCTCCTGCGGATATTGTTCGTGTCCCGGACGCACGCCCGGTGACTGCATGTCGTGAGGGATACGATAAGGATCGCCGCCGCATGACGCCAACAAATTGCGTAAATGCGCGGTATTTACGGCGTGAATTGGGGGTGCAGCATCGGCACGATGTCGCGCCGCCACCTCGCGGCGCAGCGTGTCACGTGAACGAGGGAAAATGCCGGGTCAGTCTTCGCCGTGGAACAAGCGGAAGATGGTGCTGCGCAACCAGCGATGGCCGGCGTCGGTATGAAAGCGTTCGTGCCAGAGTTGCGAGATGTCGAACTCGGGGCCCTCGAACGGCAGCGCGTGCGTGCGCAGATCGGCCGCGGCCTTGAGCGCGCGCCCGAGCCGCGTCGGCACACAGACCACCAGGTCGCTCGCCGCGATCAGGGCGGAGAGCCCCATCGAGTGCGCCATGCGCAGCGCGACATGACGCTGACGTCCCGCCTGCGCAAACCAGTGCTCGACGGCCGTCTCGAAGACATCGTGATGACCGGCCGTCGGACGATACACCGCATGCGCGGCATTGAGGAAGGCCTCGCTGGTCAGTTCGTCCTGAATCGTCGGATGCCCGTCGCGCACGAGCGCGACGTAATGCTCGCGAAACAGACGCTGCTGGTGAAAGCCCGACGAGAAGCGCGTGAAAAGCCCCAGCGTCAGATCGATATCGCCCATCGCCATGGCGTTCTGTGCCTCGCGCGGCGTGGTGTCGACCGTGACGATGCGCACACCCGGCGCCTCCACCGCGAGCGTGGCCATCAGCTTCGGCATGAAAATCAACTGACCGATGTCGCTCAGGTAAAGGCGGAACGTGCGTTGTGCGTTCGCGGGCACGAAGTCCTGCGGCGCTTCGACCGCGCCGCGAATCAAACCGAGACCTTCCGTGACGGGTGGCGCAAGCGTGAGGGCGAGATCCGTCGGCAACATGCCTTGCGGCGTCTTGACGAACAGCGGGTCGCCAAACGCGAGACGCAGACGTTTGAGCGCGTTGCTCACGGCCGATTGCGTGAGATTCAGTTCTTCTGCGGTGACGGTCGTGCTGCGCGTGCGCAGTAGCGACTCGAACACGAGCAACAGATTCAGGTCGAGCGAGCGTAAGTTCATGCCCAGCCGTGCAGTCCTGCAAGAAGCGTTACGAGCGTCGGGGGCGATTGGCCCCAGGCGGTGCGGTCCCGCATTTTAGGCAACGTGCGGCAACATGCGCAGTGCGGAAAACCCCGCCCATTCGCCCCGTCGCGTTCGTGGTATTTACGTGCGCGCGCTGGCACCTGCCGCGTCATGCAGGCGGGCAATGACCTCCAGCACCTCGGGGCGCTTCTCACGCTTGGCCGTCACGATGTGGTACTTCAACGGACACTCGACTTCGACGCTCGACACGCGCTGGAGACGGCTGCGAGCGATCCATTTGTCGGCCAGCGGCGCGCGCGCCATCGCAATGCCCAGTCCCGCTTCGGCGGCCGCCAGCACCACGGTGTAGTCCTCGAAGCGCCGGTCACGGGCACGCGGGCGCAGCGAAACGCCTTGCGCGCTACACCACGCCCGCCAGCCCGTGAGATCGGAGTCGTGCAGCAGCGGCATCGCGAGCATGTCGGACGCGCTCGCCCCTGCGAGACGTTGCGCCATGTCCGGCGAGGCGATCGGATACAGCGTCTCGCCCATCAGCGGCTCGGCGTCGACATTGGCCCAGCCGCCACGACCATAGCGCAGTGCGATGTCGACCTCCCCTGCGCTCACATCCGCATTGCGATGTTCGGTCGTGACCTGAATGTCGATGAATGGCTGCCCGCTCTCGAGCGAACGCAATCGTTCGAGCAACCAGAGTTTGGCAAAGGACGGCACCACACTCAGCCGCACTGCAGGCGCCTTGCGCGCCTGATGCCACTGATCGGCGGCGGCATCGATCACGTCGAACGCATGCTCGATACGCCCTAGAAATCGCTGGCCGTCGCACGTCAGACTCACACCCCGGCCGTGCCGCTCGAACAGCGCACATCCGAGCCAGTTTTCGACGGCACCGACCCGGCGACTGATCGCGCCATGCGTGAGGCCGCTCGCGTCGGCCGCCGCCGTGAACGAGCCATGGCGCGCCACGAGGCAGACAGTCTCCAGATTGGCGAGCGGCGGGCGGGCGCGGTGCGAGGTGTTCATAAGACGGGGGCGAAGGGATGCGCGCTGAGGGGGCGCCTCAAGGTGTGAATCCAGATCACAGCTTGCTGGCGAATTGTGCACTAGCTTATCACCGTGCACGTGCGGCAACATGAGGGCTTGCAGGCCACGGCGCCAACCTCGCATGCCCCGTCGGCGTGCGTCGCCGTCACCCGCGTTTTCCTCTTCAGGAGTCCATCGTGTCAGTCGCTGCCCCCGCCTCGTTCACACTCTATGTGGACGCTCAGTTCACGAGCCCCTACGCACTGTCTGTCTTCGTCACGCTGCGTGAGAAAGGTCTGCCGTTCGATCTGCGCACCGTCGATCTCGGGCAGGGCGCGCATCACGAAACCGGCTTCGCCGATCTGTCGCTCACGCGTCGCGTTCCCACGCTCGTGCACGGCGATTTCACCCTGTCCGAATCGTCGGCCATCACCGAGTATCTCGAAACGATTTCGCCCGCAGCGCCGGTCTATCCGGTAGATGTTCGCGAACGCGCACGTGCGCGTCAGGTACAAGCCTGGTTGCGCAGCGATCTGGGGGCCTTGCGTGAGGAACGTTCGACGGAACTGATCTTCTATCGCCCGACGGACAAGGCGCTCTCCGACGCGGGCTATGCGGCCGCAAGCAAACTGATTGCCATTGCCCAGAGCCTGCTGCCCGAGGGCCGCATGTCGCTATTCGACAAGTGGTGTATTGCTGACGTCGATCTCGCGCTAATGCTCAACCGCCTCGTGTACAACGACGACGTGGTGCCGCCCGCACTGGCCGAGTATGCACGCCTTCAATTCACGCGACCGGCGGTGCAGGAGTGGATCGCAATGACGCGACCGCCGCGTCCGGGTGATCTGGCCGGCCCGGTCGACCCGATCGACGGGTAAGACCGCAGCCTGATCGTGACGTCCTTGTCAGGCCGCCACGATCGCCAACTGCTGGCGATGAATGCGGATATGAAGCAGGACAAGCAAGCGGTGGGGGCAGTCGTCGCGCAAGGCGACCCTGCTCCGGTCGCGTACGCCATTCACCGTAGCGTGACGTGTGGTGAGCGCCGCCTGATACGCCACCGCGGCGAGCGAGCGTGCCGCCAGCATCAGCAGCAGCAACGAGATCGCCATCGCGATCCGGAAATCGGCCGAGGTGAAGATTCGCTCGGGCACATCGAATATCAGCATGGCGATCACGACACAGGCGTCGATGCAAGCGGCCCCCATCGAGGCCACGAGCAGATAAGCGCGCAACATCCCAATCGTTGACGATTTCATCTGTCTCCTCTCCCTTTGCTCTCATCGGGCGGGAACGTCCACTGCCTGTGACCGCCGGCGCGAAGCGCAACCGCCAGCAAATCGGGGACGTTCCCGACATCATCCGCTTCTGATGTTAAATGTCGAGCACCTTCGACAAGGTGAACGGAAACGCTTTTTTACACACTGTTACCCCTGCGTACCGTGGCCTTATGGCAGCGATCGCAGTGCCGTGCCCTCGCAAAATCTCGCACTTTTCTTGCAAAAACAGGCCAAATTCCGATGTTTTTCGGCGTCATTATCGCGAAAAGCTTGGTGTGACGGCTTGAGCGGTGAATTCAGTCGACAGGCAGGCCCCGAAAGGAGGAAAATATCGCCACCTTGCCGTTTACGTTAACGGCACTGACGACTGAAGCCACCTCTGCCGGGACATTGAAGAAACATGAGCGCCGATAATCAATTGCGTTTTGTCGTGGAGCCGCACGCCAACCCCACCCCCGCCGACCAGATCGCCGCCAAGCTGGCGAACCCGGTGTTTGGCCGCGTATTCACGGACCACATGGTCACGATCCGCTGGACTGAGGGGACTGGCTGGCATGACGCGAAGGTAGAGGCCCGCCGCCCGTTCGAAATCGATCCGGCGTGCGCCGTGCTGCACTACGCGCAGGAAATCTTCGAAGGCATGAAGGCCTACCGTGGCGAAGACGGCAAGATTTCGCTGTTCCGCCCGCAAGCCAACGCCAAGCGCTTCCGTGAATCCGCCCAGCGCATGTCGATGGCCGAACTGCCGGAAGCCGTGTTCCTCGAAGCCGTGGAAAAGCTGGTCGACATCGACCGCGCATGGATCCCGGGCGCAGACGGCAGCAGCCTCTACATCCGTCCGTTCATGTTCGCCTCGGAGAGCTTCCTTGGCGTGCGCGCGGCACATGAATACATTTTCTGCGTGATCGCCTGCCCGGTCGGCCCGTACTTCAAGCCGGGCAAATCGGCCGTCACCGTGTGGGTGTCGGACCAATACACGCGTGCGGCGCCGGGTGGCACGGGCGCCGCGAAGTGCGGCGGCAACTACGCCGCGAGCCTGATTGCGCAGACCGAAGCCAGCGAAAAGGGCTGCGATCAGGTCGTGTTCCTCGACGCCGCGCAACATCGCTGGATCGAAGAGCTGGGCGGCATGAACGTCTTCTTCGTGATGGACGACGGCTCGCTCCAGACGCCGCCGCTCTCCGGCACGATTCTGCCGGGCATCACGCGCGCATCGATCATCGAACTGGCCAAGCGCGAAGGCCTGAGCGTCAACGAAACGCCTTACGAGTTTGCCCAGTGGCAAGCCGACGCGGCCAGTGGCCGTGTGAAGGAAACGTTCGCGTGCGGCACCGCTGCGGTCGTCACGGCGATTGGTCAGGTGCGTCATGCCAAGGGCGAATTCAACATTGCCGACGGCGGCGAAGGCCCGATCACCAAGCGTATCCGCGATCAACTCACGGGCATTCAACGTGGCAAGGTCGCCGATCCGTTCGGTTGGGTGCACCACATCGCGTAATCGCGCGTTGTATATCCCAGGCGTTACGACATAACAAGCTGTGAAGCTGCGCGTCGCCCGAGACAGCGACGCGGGAAATCATTGGCGGCGCGTTACGACACCAGGAGAGTCGGGCGCGCCGTCTTGTTGTATTTGACTTTCAGGTCATGAAACACGATACGGGTGCTGTATCCAGCACCATTGCGGCAACCGACACAATCGGCGTCCCGCACTCCGTGCTCGAAGACATCTATGCGATGGTCATCGGCATGGCATTTGTGGTGGTCGGTCTGGTGCTGCTCAAGGCTGCCGGGTTGGTCACCGGCGGCGTGGCCGGCATTGCGCTGCTCGCCTCTTACGTCTTCCCCCTACCGGTGGGCACCATCTTCACGTTGGTGAACATTCCGTTCTTCCTGTTCGCGTACTTCACGATGGGCCCGCGCTTCGCGCTCAAGTCCACCGTCGCGAGCTTCGGTATTACGTTCGCCCTCGCGGCCATGCCGCAAACGTTCAACGTCGCCTTCGTCAATCCGCTGTTCGCCGCGTTCGTTGGCGGCACGCTGTGCGGCATGGGCATTCTGGCGCTTGCCCGTCATGGCGCCGGCGTAGGCGGCACCGGCATCGTCACGCTGTGGCTCCAACGTGAGCGCGGCATCAACGCCGGGATCTCGCAGGTGTGTATCGACGCGACGATTCTGCTCGTCTCGCTCACCACTATTCCAGCAGGACGCGTGGCGTGGTCCGCACTGTCTGCCGTGGCCATGAGCGCCATGGTCGTCGCGTGGCACCGGCCTGGGCGTTATACCGGGCGCTAAGTTAGACGTCGAGCCTGAACGTCAAGCCTGACGCCAAGTCCGCCCCTTCAGCCTTCACCGTCCTTTAGGCCGGTACGCACTCGCCTGATTCAGCAGCCACTCGCGAAACACGCTCAGTGGCTGCCCGTGCGTGAGTTCCGTCGGGTAGACGAGGTAATACGCCGACCCGGCGACACTCTTCACGTCGAACGGAATCGTCAGGCCAAGGCTCGCCAACTGCCCTTCCACGAAGAATTTCGGCACCAGCGCGATGCCGAGCCCTGCCGCCGCCCCCGCGATCAGCATCGTGTGGAGTTCGTAGCGCACGCCTTGCAGCGCCCGGTTGTCCTCGATGCGTTGCTCCACGAACCATTGCGTCCAGGCGCTGGGACGCGTCGTGGAGTGCAACAGCGGATAGCTGAGCAGATCTGCCGCATTACGCACCGGCCCGTTCAATAGCGACGGGCGGCACACCGGCACCACCTCCTCACCGAACAGATAGTCCGACGACGTGCCCGGCCAGGTCGGCTGCCCGAAGTGAATGGCCGCTTCAAAGTGCGTCTCGTCAAACGTGAAGAGGTCGGTGTGCACGCCCATGTTCACGCGAACGTCCGGGTGCCGATCGTCGAAGTCTTTCATTCTCGGAATCAACCACTCCGACGCGAACGTCGGCAACACCGCCAACTCCAGATAGCCGCCCCCGCTGCCGTGGGCCATGATCGCGAGCGTGTCGCGATCCAGTTGCTCCAGCGTGCGGCGGACCTGAGTGCCGTAAAGACGGCCGGCGCGCGTGAGCACCACCCGTTGTTTCGCACGAACGAACAAACGCACGCCGAGCTGCGTCTCCAGCGTGGCGATCTGGCGCGACACGGCACTTTCCGTCAGGAACAGCTCTCGCGCCGCGTGGGTAAAGCTCTCATGCCGGGCGGCCGCCTCGAAGGCCAGCAGCGCCGCCGTGCCGGGGGTCTTGAATTTGCGCATGTTGATTCCTAAAACGCATCAAGTGGCAATTTTATCTCGCTTTACGGGCGTGACATCCGTTCCAATAATGCAGTCACTGCAAGAAGGCATGGGGTGACGCGCTCCAAGCCGTGCCCTGACACCCTGCGGCGCCGCCCCGAGACGGCGCCCACCCTGCGAGACAATCCGATGCGCAATGCCAATGTGCAGTCCTTGCTGGTTTCCCTGGTTGGGGAAGCGCGAACCAACGCCCTTTTTGCCACGCTCAATTCGCCGTCGTTTCTGGCCGATTGCGAACCCGGCCTGGTGACCCGCGCCGAACTGGCGCAAGCCATGAACATGGCCCTGTTCGAAGGGCTGCTGGCGCGTTCGCAAAACGGCCGCACCTATACGGAAGAAGCAATTGCCGGGGGCGGGAGCGTCTACTTCGATCATGGCGCACTGCGCACCGTGCGCTGGGCGCAAAACGGTGCCCTGCCGCCGGGCGAAGCCGCCTTTACGCGCATTCTGCGCCCGCTGGGCTTCCGTCTGAACGGCCGCTACCCGCTCGACCGCCTCGGCATGACCGGGCGTGCCTATGCGCATGAAGATGCCCCGGAAGAGATTTCGCAGTTCTTCGTAAGCGAGCTGCATCCGGAGCGTTTCTCCGAGACGTTCCAGCAAGCCGTGTCGCGCGTCGTCGGCACATCGAAAGACCCGCTCACGCCGGCAGCCGTCGGTCAGCTCTGGGAACTGGAGCGCGACGGCACGCTGCCGCTCGACAGCGCACAAGCCCTGCTGCCGGTAATCGTCGGTGCGTTTGCCCGTCAGCACGACGTGCCGAGCGAAGCCGATTACGAACTGCTGCTGGCCGAGTCCGCCGAAATGGCGTGGATTGCGACCGAAGGCAACGCGTTCAACCACGCGACCGACCGCGTTGAAGACGTGTTCGCTCTGTCCGACGCCGAGAAGGCAAAGGGCCGTCCGATGAAGCCCGAAGTCGAGCGTTCGCGCTCAGGCCGCGTGTTCCAGACGGCCTACCGCGCCGACACCGTGCGTCGCGAGTTCCGTGGCAAGGACGGCGAGATCGTCACGCGCGACGTGCCGGGTTCGTTCTACGAATTCATCACGCGCCATCGCGAGTACGACACCGCCAAGCGCTGCTGGAAGATCGACCTGCGGTTCGACGCCGGCAATGCACAAGGCATTTTCAAGATGACGGCCAACGCCAAGTAACTGAGCTAAACGAGGCCGGGCGGCCTCCGGGGCACAATACGTCTTGTGCGCCAGCGCCGCCTCCTCACCCGCCGACGCCGGTGAACGGCACCGGCGGCCAACACTGAATTCCATAGGGGTATCAACGTGAACGCGACTTCCATCCTTAACGAACTGGGCATTGCCAAACTGGCCGAAGCCGGCGACATCGCCGTGCACTCGCCCATCGACGGCGCATTGATCGGCCGCGTGGCCAGCGCCTCGGTAGGCGACGCGCAAGCCGCGCTCGCCCGTGCTCACACGGCGTTCACCGCATGGCGTAATGTGCCGGCACCGCGTCGCGGTGAGCTGGTGCGCCTGCTGGGCGAAAAGCTGCGCGAGCGCAAGCAGGCACTGGGCGCGCTCGTCACGCTCGAAGCCGGCAAGATCCTTCAGGAAGGTCTGGGCGAAGTGCAGGAAATGATCGACATTTGCGACTTCGCCGTCGGTCTGTCGCGTCAACTGTACGGCCTGACCATCGCCTCGGAGCGTCCGGGCCACCGCATGGCCGAGACGTGGCACCCGCTGGGCGTTTGCACCGTCATCTCTGCTTTCAACTTCCCGGTCGCCGTGTGGTCGTGGAACGCAGCGCTCGCGCTGGTTTGCGGTAACGCCGTCGTGTGGAAGCCGTCGGAGAAGACCCCGCTGACCGCCTTGGCCGTCAACAAGCTGATGGAAGAAGTCATTGCCGAATTCGGCGATGCACCGGAAGGCCTGGCCGCCCTCATCATTGGTGGTCGCGACGTCGGCGAGGCACTCGTTGCCGATCCGCGCTCGGCCATCGTGAGCGCCACCGGCAGCACGGAAATGGGCCGCAAGGTCGGCGTGGAAGTGGCGCGCCGCTTTGGCCGTTCGATCCTGGAGCTGGGCGGCAACAACGCCGGCATCGTGACCGCGAGCGCCGACATGGAACTCGCGCCGCGCGGCATTCTGTTCTCGGCCGTGGGTACGGCCGGTCAGCGCTGCACCACGCTGCGCCGCCTGTTCGTGCACGAAAGCGTGTACGACAAGACCGTCGACCGTCTGAAGACGCTGTATGGCAAGGTCTCCATCGGCAACCCGCTCGAGCGCGGCACGCTGATGGGCCCGCTGATCGACGAAGGCGCGTTCAAGCGCATGCAGGACGCCCTCGACCAGGCACGCGCGCAAGGCGGCAAGGTCACGGGTGGCGAGCGTCACGCGGTCGCCGGAGCCGAGAACGCTTTCTACGTGAAGCCGGCCATCGTCGAAATGCCGTCGCAAACGGAAGTCGTGTTGACCGAAACATTCGCGCCGATTCTGTATGTGCTCAAGTACAGCGACTTCTCGGAAGCCATCGACGGCAACAACGCCGCGTCGCACGGTCTGTCGTCGTGCGTGTTCACGACCGACCTGCGCGAGGCCGAGCGCTTCACGTCGTCGGCCGGTAGCGACTGCGGTATCGCCAACGTCAACATCGGCCCGAGCGGCGCGGAAATCGGCGGCGCCTTCGGCGGTGAAAAGGAAACCGGCGGCGGCCGCGAGTCGGGCTCCGACGCGTGGAAGGGCTACATGCGCCGTGCGACCAACACCGTGAACTACTCTTCCGCCCTGCCGCTCGCGCAAGGCATCGACTTCTCGGTCGAGTGAAGTCGCGCTAGCAGGCCCCGGCGTTGCACATTCCGATGCGCCACGCCCCCGGGGTCTGCCGCAACGTCTGTCAGCGCCGGACGCATCGTGCCAATACGGCAGAGGCGTCCGGTGCCTCCTCCCCAAGTCGCTGAATTCCGTCACGCTTTTTGTAGCGAGGCCCCCATGTACGCATTCACTTCTCCGTTCGCCAACCCGGCAGGCTCGCCGATTCGCGAACTGTTCAAATATCTGTCCGAGCCGGGCATGATCTCGTTCGCGGGCGGGTATCCGGCAAGCGACCTGTTCGACGTCGACGGACTCGCTGCGGCACAAGCCCGCGCCTTCGCCCAACCGACGCGTTGCCTGCAATACGGCCCGACCGACGGGCTCGCCGAACTCAAGGCCCAGTTCATCGCGTTGATGGCATCACGTAGCGCGCCGTGCGCCGCGGAAGAACTCCTGGTGACGACAGGTTCGCAACAAGGGCTCGATCTGCTTTTGCGTGTGATGGTCGCGCCGGGTGATGTCGTCGTGACCGAGCAGCCGGCGTACCCGGCGACGTTGCAGGCGTTGCGACTGCAACAGGCCAGGATCGTGACCGTGCCGGTCGATGCGCATGGGTTGAACGTCGAACATCTGGCCGCGCTGCTGCGCGACGGCAAGATCGCGGTGCCGAAGCTGCTGTACACCGTACCGACGTTTGCCAATCCGACCGGCGCCACGCTCTCGCGCGAGCGTCGCATCGCGCTGCTGAGGCTGGCGGTGGAGTACCGCTTCGTGATCGTTGAAGACGACCCGTACGGTGACTTGCGATTCGCAGGCGAAGCCGTGCCGACGCTGCTCGGCCTGACGGCCGAGGTGCCGGGATCACGCGACTGGGTGGTGCACTTCTCGAGCCTGTCGAAGATCGTTGCGCCGGGGTTGCGTGTGGGTTGGACGGTCGCGCCGCCGGAGATCGCGCGTCGATGCGTGGTCGCCAAGCAGACGGTCGATCTGTGCAGCGTGCCGTGGACGCAAGCCGTCGCGGCCGAATATCTTGCGCAGGGCGCGTTGACGCGACACCTGCCGAAGATCACCGAGGCATATCGACTCAAGTGCGACGCCATGTGCGGCGCGCTGCGCGACAAGCTGGGCGATGCCATCCAGTTCCACGCACCGCAGGGCGGGATGTTCGTGTGGGCGCGTCTCGCGGCGGTGAAGACGAGCGAGTTGCTGCCGCACGCGATTGCCGAGAAGGTGCTGTTCGTGCCGGGGACGGCGTTCTTTGCCGAGAACGCCGATGAGGCGTCGCTGCGGTTGTCGTTCGCGGCACCGGCGGTCACGGCGATTGAAGAGGGCGTGGCACGACTGGCTCGCGCGATGGACGCGACCGGCAAGAAGGTCTGATAAGCGGGATATTGCGAGATATGGCGGGATAAACACGCAAAGGCCCGGCAATCACCGGGCCTTGGTAATACGTAGGCAATGCCAGGGGCCTCGCTCGCAGCGAGGCCCCTGGCGTTTGCGCTCAGAGCTTCACGCAGACGTTGCGCAGTTCGGTATAGAACTCGAGCGAGTGAACGCCGCCTTCGCGACCGATGCCCGATTGCTTCGCGCCACCGAACGCCGTGCGCAGATCGCGCAAGAACCACGCGTTGATCCAGCAAACGCCGACTTCGAGTGCGGCGCCCATCCGATGGGCGCGACTGACGTCCGAGGTCCAGACGGTCGCCGCCAGACCGTAAGGCGTGGCGTTGGCCATTTCGATGACTTCCTCTTCCGTGTCGAACGGCGCGATATGGCAGCACGGCCCGAAAATCTCTTCGCGGATGACCGAGGCCGTCTCCGGCAAGCCGGTCCAGATGGTCGGCTGCACCCACGCACCGTCCTTCATCGACGCCGGCATGTCAGGCACACCACCGCCGGTGACGACCGTCGCCCCTTCCTCGCGCGCCTTGGCGTAGTACGACAGCACCTTCTCGCGATGCACCTGCGAGACGAGCGGGCCGAAGTTCGTACCTTGCGCGTACGGATCGCCCAGCTTCAGCGATTCGGCGCGCTCCTTGAGGGCAGCCACGAAGCGCTCGAAGATCGGGCGCTGCACATACACGCGCTCCGTGCCCAGACACACCTGACCGCTGTTGTCGAAGCTCGAACGCGTAATGCCGGCGACGGCCTTGTCGAAATCCGCGTCCGCAAACACGATGCCGGGATTCTTGCCGCCCAGTTCGAATGACACCGGGCGCACGCCATTCGCGGCCGCCTTCATGATCGCTTCGCCCGTGCGCGTCTCGCCCGTGAACGTGATGCCGTTCACCCCCGGATGCTCGGTCAGGAACGCCCCCGCAGACGCCGGGCCGAAGCCGTGCACCACGTTGTAGACGCCCGGCGGCACACCGACCTCATTCATCACCTCGCCCAACAGCGTGGCCGTGGCGGGCGTCTCTTCCGACGGCTTCACCACCACCGTGTTGCCGAACGCCAGCGCCGGGCCGACCTTCCACGTCATCAGCAACAGCGGCAGGTTCCACGGGCACACCACGGCGATCACGCCACGCGGCGTGCGCACGCCGTAGTTCAGCGCGTTGCCGCCGTCGGGCGTCGTCATCGCAAACGACTCGGTCGGCACGTTCTTGATCATGTCCGCGAACACCTTGAAGTTCGCGGCACCGCGCGGAATATCCAGATGGCTCGCGAGACCGTGCGGTTTGCCCGTGTCCGCGATCTCTGCGGCGAGGAAGTCGTCGAAGCGACGGTTGATGCCATCGGCCACCGCATGGAGCAGCTCCACGCGCTGCGCGACCGTCATCTTGCCCCATCGGCCTTGCAGCGCTGCGCGGGCGGCGCGAACGGCGGCATCCACCTCGGCGCGGCCGGCTTCGTGCACCTGGCCGATCACGCTGTTGTCGACCGGGTTGCGGTTCTCGAAGGTGCGGGGGCTCGACACCCACTCACCGTTGATGAAGTTCTGGAAATCCTTCATGTCTCACTCTCGTTCTGTCGGTTGCTTCGGGACGGGCTGCCCTGCCGGGACACACGAAACCCCATGGCGTCACCCGGCATACCCTGCGTTTCGGGGGGCAGCGGCATGGAGCACACGATAAATCCGCTCCCGCATCTTCGTCAACATTTTCTCGAGAATTTTTATTTATCTCGATTTTTGGTCAATTTTGCGAAAATCGAGCCGAAGCTGCTTATAATCTCGGCACTTCCACCGAACCGCTTCGCGCATGCACAGCCCGACCCCGTCTTCCGCCCAGACTGCCGACGCCACGCTGGCGCAAAGCGCGTACATGCGCCTGCGCAGCGACATCGTCGAGGGACGGCTGGCGCCGGGCGAGAAGCTGCGCGTCGAGCATCTGAAGGATCGTTACGAGGTGGGGGCGGGAACGCTGCGCGAGGCGCTCGCGCTCTTGGTGGCCGACGCTCTCGTCGTGCAGCACGGTCATCGTGGATTTCGGGTGACGCCCATCTCGCTGGCCGACTTCATCGACATCACCGAGACACGTGTGCAGTTGGAGACCGAGGCACTACGTCAGTCGGTTGCGTTGGGGGATGACACCTGGGAAGCCGATCTGACAAGCGCGTTTCACCTGCTCTCGCTCGCCGAAGAACGGCTGGGGGACGGGCAACGTGGCGGCGATAGCCAGTTCGCCCAATGGGAGGCGCGCAACCGCGCGTTCCATGAAGTGCTGATCCGGGCCTGCCCGTCGCGCTGGCTGCACCACTTTCTGGCGATTCTGTATCGCCAGTCCGAGCGCTACCGGCGTTTGTCGATCACGCACCAGCCGGTACCGCGCGACGTCCACGAAGAACATCAGGCGATCTTCGACGCCTGTCTCGCTCGCGATGCCGACAAGGCGTCGGCCCTGCTCGCCGCGCACATTCGCAAGACGCTCGAAGCCGTGCGCGAGTTGCCCGAGGCGGTGGTCAACGCCGGCACCGTGCCGCTCGCACCGGTTCGCTGAGCGGCCGCGCCGCAATCAACGCGGCAGACTGTCACGCACGATCTGCGCGAAGTAACGCGCACCGAGCGGCAGAATCGTGTCGTTGAAGTCGTAGCAGGCGTTATGCAACGGTATGGCGCCCGGTTCGTCGCCGCTGCCGTTGCCGATGAACGCGAAGTTGCCGGGCACGTGTTGCAAGAAAACGCCGAAGTCCTCCGACGCCATCACCGGCGCCACCTCCGCATCGACCATCGCCTCACCGGCCACCGCTTGCGCGGCGCTCACCGCGAGCGCCGTGTTCTGGTCCCGGTTCACCGTCGGCGCGAACTCGTGCGTGTACTCGAATTCGCAATGCGCGCCGTGCATCGCGCACACGCCCAGGCAGATCTCGCGCATGCGCGTTTCGAGCAATTGCTGGACGTCTGGCGTGTAGCTGAGCGTATCGCCCTTGATGACGACGTTCGTCGGAATGGCGTTGCGAATCCCGTCGGTGATGAATTCCGTGCACGACACCACCGCCGATACGCCCGGATCGACGTTACGCGACACCACCGTCTGGAGCGCCACCACGATCTGCGCACCGATCACTAACGGGTCGACGCCCATGTGCGGACGCGCCGCGTGCGTGCCTTTGCCGCGAATGCGAATGATGAAGTTGTCCTCGCTCGCCATGATGCCGCCGGAGCGCGTTGCGATGCGTCCCGTCGGAATTCCCGGCATATTGTGAACGCCGTAAATCGCATCGATGGGGAAGCGCTCAAGCAGTCCGTCGGCAATCATCGCCTTCGCGCCGCGACCGTGCTCCTCGGCAGGCTGGAAGATGAAACGCACCGTGCCGTTGAAGTCGCGCGACTCGGCCAGCAACTTCGCGGCGCCGAGCACCATCGACATGTGACCGTCGTGCCCACAGGCGTGCATCTTGCCCGGCACTTGCGACGCATAGTCGCGTCCCGGCGCTTGCTCGGCAATCATCAGCGCGTCCATGTCGGCCCGAATGCCGATCGCGCCGCTGCCATCGCCCACACGCAGGTTCGCGACGATCCCGGTGCCGCCGATGCCGCGATGCACGTCCAGCCCGAGGCGCTCCAGAATCGTCGCAACCCTCTGCGACGTGCCGACCTCTTCGAAGCCGGTCTCCGGTTGCTGGTGGAACGCGTGCCGCCATCCCGCGAGCGCTTTGGCGAAGTCGATGTCCTGCGTCATGTGAGGCTCCTTTTCCTGCTCATTTACCCGATTAGCCGCTGCGTTCGCTAACGCGTTCAGCCTGCCAGCCACGCCTGCTGACGCTGCGCGACAGACGTCGCCGGCTCGCCGACGAGTTCCGCGTACACCGACGGCGCCGTTGCCCCTTCTGTGCTGATCAGCAGGACGCGCGAGTCTGCCGTCAGGCCAATGGCCGACGCCATCTCGGGCGTTGCCGCGACCTGCATCAACCCGGCCAGACCGGCTACGCCCGACTCACCGGCCACGAACGGCACATCGTTTTCGCTACCCCGCGCCAGACGCTGCATCGCCTCGACGGCCTGCGCATCGGCGACGGTCATGAACGCGTCAACCGAAGGCTGCAAGAATCGCCACGCAAGAGGCGACGTCTCGCCGCACGCCAAACCGGCCATCACCGAATCGACCGTTCCGGACGCCGAAGCCACCTGACCCGCGAGTGCGCTTTGGTACAGACAATCGGCTTGCTCCGGCTCTACCACCACGAACGTCGGACGCTGTGCGCCCCAGCGTTCCCAGAGGTAACTCGCAACGCCTGCGGCCAACCCGCCTACGCCGCCTTGCAGGAAGACGTGCGTCACGGGGCAGGCATCGTCGCGGCGTACTTCGGCATCTGCGTCTACACCTGCATCTGCGTCTGTCTCCGTGCCACCCAATGCTTCGACGACTTCGGCGGCGATCGTCGCGTAGCCCTGCATCACGTCGCGCGGGATGATTTCGTAACCATGGTAGGACGTATCCGAAACCACGTACCAACCATGACGCGCCGCCAGCGCCGCCGCCTCTTCCACCGAGGCGTCGTAGTTACCGGCGATGCGCACGATCCCGGCGCCGTATGCCGCGATCGCCTGCTCGCGCTCGTCGCTCACTTGCGCATGCAACACGATCACGCAGCGGCACCCGATGCTCTGGGCGGCAGCGGCCAGCGCACGGCCGTGATTGCCGTCCGTCGCACTGATGGCAGTGAAACCTTGCAGCGCCTCGCGATGCTCACCGTTGAGCAGCGTCTGTGCCGTGAAGCCGTGCCCCACGAACTTGCGCAGCAGCAGTCGAACGAGCGCGATCGGCGCACCGAGCGCCTTGAAACTGCCAAGTGAGGAACGCAGTGCTTCGTCCTTCACGATCACGCTGCGCACGCCCAGCGACGCGGCAAGATCGGGCAACGTGCGCAACGGCGTATTGCCGGGCGTCAGCCCGTTCCAATGGGCGAGCCAGTCGCGGCTCTCCTGCGCACGAGCGATGCTCATGATGTCCTGAAGATCCGCCGGGTACGGCGCGCGCACGGCATGAGGATTGGCGTACAGCATGGGGGGCTCCGGTATTACGTTCTCAGGGGGGCTAACCAACTTACAGATTCACGCCGAGACGTTGCGCGACAACGTCGAGCAGCACTTCGGCACCGCGCACCAGTTGGTCGTCGTCGGTATGCTCGCGCGGGTTGTGGCTGATGCCGCCACGGCTCGGTACGAAGATCATCGCCGCCGGGGCGATACGCGCGATCATCTGCGCGTCGTGCCCCGCGCCGGAAGTCATGCGCTTGTACGAGAGACCGCGACGCTTGACGCTCGCTTCGATGACGTCGGCCAACGCCGCGTTGAAGACCACGGGCGTGAAACGCGCGAGACGTTCGGTTGAAACGCGGACACCCTCTTCCTCTGCGATCGTCTCGAGGAATTGCGAGAGCTTCGCTTCGCTCGCCGCCAGACGCTGCTCGTCCGGGTCACGCATGTCGACCGTGAACACGGCTTTACGCGGAATCACGTTGATAACGCCCGGCTCGACCTGAAACGTGCCGACGGTCGCCAGCGTGGTGCCCGATTCGACCGCGATGCGACGCAGTTCGGCGACCGTGGCGGCCGCGACATAGCCGGCATCGTGACGCAAGCGCGTCGGCGTCGTGCCTGCATGATTGGCATTGCCCTGCACGGTGATCTGCTGCCACGAAATTCCCTGCAAGTTCTCGACGACGCCGATCTCAAGCCCTTCCGCTTCAAGAATCGGCCCCTGCTCGATATGCAGCTCGAGATACTCGTGCGGTACGAGCGTGCCCGGCGCCATCTCACCGGCGTAGCCGATACGCACGAGTTCGTCGCCCAGACGCGCGCCGTCGGTGCCCACGGCATCGAGCGCCTCATCGAGCGGCAAGCCACCCGCGTGCACCAGCGATCCCATCATGTCCGGATGAAAGCGCGCGCCTTCCTCGTTGGTAAACGCCACCACAGTGATCGGACGCGACGGCACGATGCCCGCGTCGCGGAACGCCCGTGCGACGGCCAGACCGCCCAGCACGCCGTAGCAGCCATCCAGCGCACCGGCATTGATGACGGTGTCGATATGCGAGCCCATCATGAGCGGGCGCGGCGTCTCGCCCAAAGCGTCGTTCTCAGCCGACGGGAGCGTGCCGAAGATGTTGCCGATGCGATCGATCTGCACCTCGAGATCAAGTTCGCGCATCCATGCGACCACCTGATCGCGGCCGGCCTTTTCGGCATCGGAGAGGGCAACGCGGGTGCGTCCGCCCGCGACGGGATCGGCCCCGATCTCGCCCAGTTCACGAAGTTGTTGCAGCAGAACCGGACCATTCAGTTGGAGGACAGCAGGGGCATTCGTTTCGGACATGAGTCAGTCGGCGTCAATCGTTTTTGTAGGGATATCCGGGCTGGCGCCCGAGCTTGCCTCCGATCTCATCGCGTTCGCGGGTCGCCGCTAGCGGAGTATCATCGGACAGCCTGAATAATATTCCGTGGAGCGCGTAGGATTAACGCGTTTTGGGCGTCCGAATCGAATTTTTATTGCGCACCATGAGCCTCGACAGTTATGACATCGCCCTGCTCGCGGCGATTCAGCAAGACGCCACAACGCCCCAGCATGCGCTCGGGGCACAGGTCAATCTGTCGTCTGCGGCAGTAAACCGGCGGCTGAAGAAGCTCGCCGACGAAGGCGTGATGCGCCAGACCATCTCGCTGATCGACCAGGCGAGCGTCGGCTACCCGCTCACGATCATCACCGAGGTCGAAGTCGAGAACGAGCGGCTCGACTTGCTCGACGCCATGAAGCGCAGCTTTCTGGCATGCCCGCAGGTGCAGCAGTGCTACTACGTCGCGGGGGAATGCGACTTCGTGGTCATCATGGTCGTGCAGAACATGGCCCAGTACACGGAACTCACGCGCGCCCTCTTCTTCGAGAGCAACAACGTCAAGCGCTTCAAGACGCTGGTCTCGATGAGCAACGTGAAGGTCGGGCTGGAGGTGCCGCTGGACGCCGCCGCAAACTGATACCTGCGACGGCGCGGGCGTCGTTGAACGTGCGATGAAAGCTCAGAACTTGTGCCGTACGCCGGCCGTGACGTACATCTGCGAATTGGTGCCGGCGTCGACGTAGACTGTGGCAATCGCCGCCTGCGCAGGCCCGATACCGTTGTAGCCGGTAGCATGCGCGTACGTGACCACGCAGAAGAGATCGGTGCGCTTGCTCAGGCTGTAATCGGCGGCCGCGCTCACCTGGTGGTAATGCGCGGACGAATCGCCCGACGCGTTCAGATAGTCGTATCCCGTCTGCAAAGCCAGCGCGGGAGAGACCTGCCAGACGCCATAGATGCCGTAGCTATCGTAGCGTTGCGTCGTCCGAAAGGTCGATGCGGCGTCGGCGTTGTAATACGACTGGCTGTAATAACCGCCGAGCGTAACGTTGCCGAAAGTGTAACGTCCGCCAGCACGATAGATGTCGATGGACTTGGCGCTGGCATAGGCGCGGTTCACTGCGCTGATAAAGAAGGCATCGGTGCTGCTCGACGGACGTGTCACAGCGCTGCTGTTGCCATTGTCGATGTGCAGATACCCCGCCGCCACGCGTGCCGGGCCAAAGGTGTATGAGCCCGCCACGCTGTACGTCTGCCCGGACGCGACCGCTCCCGCGATGCCACCGAACGCGTACATCCCCTCGACCTGCACTCCACGCCAGAGCGGGCTGGTCCATTTCACTGAATTGTTGATTCGCGCGGTGTTCTGCGAGTTATCGACGTCACCGGGCGCAGTCCAGTAACCCGCCACGAAGAAGTTGCCTTGCGTGGGCAGCACCTGATCGATCAGCGGATCGTATTGACGTCCGATCAACACCGAACCCCATTCCCGGCTCGTCAGACCGACATACGCCTGCCGACCGAACTCACGCGAGCCCTGCAACAGTCGTCCGTTGGTCGAATCGAAGCCGTTCTCCAGTTTGAAGACGGATTGCAGCCCGCCGCCCAGATCTTCGGTGCCCGTCAGTCCCCATCGGGTGCCGAGGCCGTTGCCGGTGACCATCGATATCTGGCTCTGCTTTCCCCCCGCATGATTGACGTACTGCAAGCTGGTGTCGATGATGCCGTACAGCGTGACCGAACTCTGCGCCTGCGCAACGCTCGGCATCACGCCAACGGCACCCAGCAGCATACCTGCCGCAAGCGGCATCTTCTTCAATAAATTTCGCATAACTAATTAAATTGACAACGGATGACGAATTTTCATTCGTCAGCGTTATAGGGTCAGGAGGTCAGGGGCTTTGACGGATCAGTCGTGCCTGCCGGGCGATATTTCGTCACGCAACAAGTCGAGATAGGCGCGCATGGTGGCAATGCGGTGTTCGCCGATCCGTTGCGCCTTTGCTGTCGTCAGCCCTTCGGTCAGGCGAAGCAGCTTGGTTTCGAAATGGTCGAGCGCGAAGCGGCGATCGTCGAGACTGCGGTTTGCCGCAAACGGGTCGAGCGGGTCGTACAGACGCGAGCCGCTGCGCCCGGCCACGTAGAACGTTCGCGCGATGCCGATGGCGCCGATGGCGTCGAGGCGGTCGGCGTCACGCAGCACGCAAGCCTCAAGCGTTCGCGGTTCGATACCGGCTGAGAAGCTATGCGCCTCGATGACGTGCGCCGTCGCGTCGACGCGCTCGGCAGGCCACCCCAGCGTGTGCAGAACGCCGCTCGCCTTCTCGGCCGACAGCCGGGATGCCTGCGCGCGGCGCGGGTCCGTCTTTTCGACCTGAACGCAGTCGTGCATCAGCGTGGCCACGGCCAGCATCTCCAGATCGATGGCGGGCTCCTCGGCAGCAATCTCGTTGATCAGCTTCCACACGCGAATCAGGTGCGACCAGTCGTGCGAGCCGTCTTCACGACTGTCGGTATCGTGGCGCTCGTTCGTCGTTGCTGTCGGATCGAGCGTGTCGAGCGTGTCGAGTACCGCGACGATGACATCGCCATGAGGGAAGAAGGCTTGCGCCAACAGCGTAGTCGATGCATTCATGACGTTCAGATTTCCAGTGCGCCGGTCCGGCCGTTCTCGATCACGAAGCGTTTGCTCGTGCGAACGTTGCCACCGGGCTTGTCGGTAAAGTCGATGGTGCGCAGGTCGGTGAGCAATTCGTTCTCCGTCACCGTGCATCGCATGTAGCCGCGCTGCGTACTTTCGAAGTAATTCACGTGGGGATTGTGGGGCATGCCCTGCGCCATCGGCTGCGCGAGCGGTTCGGGCCAGAGCGCGCTGATGGACGTGCCGACCAGTTCGGTCATGGGTGCCGTGCGCGAGTCATCGCCCACATTGCGCACGACAGACGACACCATGTACGAGTGAATGTCGCCGGACAGCGAGACCGGATTGGGCACCTTGGCGGCCACGAGTTGGTCCAGAATGCGATTGCGCTCGGCCGGATAGCCGTCCCACGATTGCAGGTAACGATAAAGCTCGCCATTGTGCTGCATGTCGAACGGCGTCATTTTGACCGTCGACGCGATGATGTTCCAACGCGCGGGCGTCTTTTGCAGGCGGTCTGCCAGCCAGAGTTCCTGCCCTCGACCGAGCATTGAACGCTCCGATGTCTCACTGCTGGCACAGGCGCGCTCGTACACGCCGAACGCGAATCGCCCGTCCGACTCGGCCGCGCACGGCGTTTCCGAATCACGGAACTGGCGCGTGTCGGGAATGGTGATGCGCATGAGCGCGCCGATGTCATAGCCGCGCTGAATCTGCATCGCCGCAGACGCTGGCGACGGGGCGTAGCGCACCGGCTGAAACTCGTACCACGCCTGATAGGCCGCCGCGCGACGCTTGAGCAAGGTAACGTCGCCGGTGTCGTCTTCGAGGGCGTCGTGATTGTCGAGCGTCAGAATGAACGGCAGCGTTTCATGTGCGCGTCGCAATGCCGCGTCAGACTTGTACAGCGCGTGACGGCGACGATAGTCGTCGAGCGTCATCGGTAATTCGCGGCGCTCGTGCTCTCGCACGCCCCCGCCCCGGCTAACGTCGTAGATGTAGTCGCCAACGTGCATCACGAACGACGGATCGTCGGCAGCCATGCCGTCGTAGGCATCGAAGTAGCCCTGCTCCCAGTTCTGGCAAGACACGACGTTGAAGCGGAAGCGGGAAATGTGGCCGGTTTCGGCAGGCAGTGTGCGCGTGCGGCCGACGGGGCTGAGTTCGCTCCCGCAGCGAAAGGCGTACCAGTATTCGCGATCGGGCGACAAACCGGCGACGTCGACGTGCACGGAATGCCCGAACGCCGGTTGTGCCACCGCCACGCCGCGCCGGACGACCTTGGTCAGACGGCGGTCGGTCGCGACGACCCATTCGACGTCCACGGGTTGCCGCGAGACCGGCGTGGTGTCGCGGGTATCGCGCGCCAGACGTGTCCAGAGGACGACAGCGTCCGAGGTCGGATCGCCACTGGCGACCGAGAACGGGAACGACGTGCCGTGCGAGACGGATCGCGCATTGGAATGCCGGATGATGACCGCGGGAGCCCCCACGAGAATGCCGGTGCCAGCCAGAAAGGTACGACGCTTCATTGCAATTACCCTTTACACTGCGAATGCGTCGAAGTATAAATTTCGGATCATGTCATACGTATGACTGACGGATTTTAACCACGAATCACACTTTTTAGAAGTTTCAACGCACGGATGAGCGAGAAGCAGGAAAACCAACCGGCTCAGCGTCCGACGAGCCGTGATGTCGCGCGGCTGGCCGGGGTATCCCAATCCACGGTATCGCTGGTATTCGCAGGAAAAGCCGAGGGGCGCGTGACGCCCGAGCGGCGCGAGCAAATCCTTCAGGCAGCGCAGACGCTCGGCTACCGGCCCAATTCGTCGGCACGCGGCCTGAAGCTCGGAACCCAAAAGTTGCTGGCATTGGGCGTGCCGAACGTATCCAACCCGTATTTCGCTTCGGTGTTGAAGTCGATCATCGTGAGCGCGGCGGCCAACGGCTACGCAACGGTGCTGATCAACACCGGCGAATATGGCAACGACCCCGAGCGTCTGCTATTGAGCCTGGATGCCCATGCATTCGACGGAATGATTTTCTGGGAAGCTTCGTGGGCCGCACGGGCGCTCGAAATTCTGCCGAGGTCAGTGGTCGTGGTCGACGGCGACTCGGCGCGCGACGCAGACGTCTTCATTCCGTCCGACGTCATCGTCAGAGAGATGGTCGATCACCTGGCCACGCTCGGGCACACGCGTATCGCGCGCGTCGGCTTCGATCTGGAAGCCAACACGTTTCGCGTGCGCTCGCGCGCCTATCGCGAAGGATTGCAGGCACACGGACTCGCCTACGACGCCCGATGCGAGATCGAGCTACCGTTCGGCGAAACGTCGTCTGCGGCCATCGAAGCGTTGTTGCGGGCGCCGGATAGGCCGACGGCTTTTATCTGCGACGACGATCTGCTCGCCCCCCTGGTCTATCGCGCGGCGGTGCGCACCGGGCTGAAGATCGGCGAGTCGGTATCGGTCGTGGGCATTGGCGATATCGAGCTGGCCTCGCTACTCGAACCGCCGTTGACGACGATGGCCATCCCGACGCAGTCGCTCGGCGAATCGGCAGTCGAGATATTCCTGCGCAAGCGCGCCGGACAACGGTCCAAGGTGAGCACAGTGCAGACGCGCTTGATTTTGCGGAATTCGACCGGTCCTTGCCCGAACCAGGTGGTCGATGCGGCTTTCTGAATCAGGCGTCTCGGACGGCAGCGCCCGAGACGCCTGTTGTCACAGACGCTTGGCCTGACGAATGCTGCGCAGGAACGCGCGTGTGCGCTCCTGTTGCGGGTCACCGAAGATCTGTTCCGGCGGCCCTTCTTCGCAGACGACGCCATCACACAGGAAACAGACCTTCGACGCTACCTCGCGTGCGAAACCCATCTCATGGGTGGCGAGCAACATCGTCATGCCCTCGTTCGCCAGATCCCGCACGATGTTGAGCACCTCGGAGACCAGTTCCGGATCGAGCGCCGAGGTGATTTCGTCGAGCAGGAGCACCATCGGGTCCATCGCCAGTG
Source organism: Pandoraea sp. (assembly GCA_031291335.1). Lineage (GTDB taxonomy): Bacteria > Pseudomonadota > Gammaproteobacteria > Burkholderiales > Burkholderiaceae > Pandoraea. The sequence goes on from JARLJF010000137.1 coordinate 34,404, forward strand.
CGCGCACGATGGCCGCACGTTGCTGCTGTCCGCCCGACATGCGATCGGGATACTCGTTCGCCTTGTGCGCGAGGCTGAAGCGTTCGAGCAACGCCATCGCCCGATCTTCCGCTTCGCGTCTGGGTTGCTTCAGCACGCGAATCGGTGCGAGGGTTACGTTCTCCAGCACGGTCATGTGCGGGAAGAGGTTGTAGCCCTGAAACACGATCCCGATGTCCCGGCGCAATGCGTTGACGTCGACACCCGGTCCCGTGATGCGATCTCCATGCACGAGAATTTCCCCGGCATCGATGGACTCCAGCCCGTTGATACAGCGCAGCAGCGTCGACTTCCCCGAGCCGGACGGGCCGATGAGGCACACCACCTGATGCTCTTCCACCGACAGCGCCAGACCGTTCATGACCGACACGTCGCCATACGACTTGGCTATGTCGCGAATCTCGATAAATGACATGGTCGTGCGCTCCTCAGGCCCCGCCTGCCCGCATGCGGGCACGGTCGCGTTTTGCCATCCGCTCCACGAAACGCACCTGCGGAATGGAGATGATGATGAACAGGATAGCCACCGTCGTCGCTGCCGACAGGTTGTAGTGATTCGACGCGATCACCATCGACTGGTTGAAGGCATCGATCACGCCGACCACGTTGACCAGCGCCGTGTCCTTCTGCAATGCGATGAACGCGTTGAGCAGCGGCGGAATGATCTGACGGATGCCCTGCGGCAGCACCACGAAGCGCAACGTCTGCGTGTACGACAGTCCAAGCGAACGCGCCGCAGCGACCTGACTCCAGTGCACGCCCTGAATGCCGGCCCGATAGATCTCCGCCACATACGCACCGACGGTCAGCGTCAGCGCGATCACCACGTAGGTCGTCAGCGACAGGTCCTTCAGAATCGGCACACCCGTGAGCGGCAGACCGAAGCCGACCAGATAGATCACCAGCACGGCGGGCATGGCGCGGAACACGTCGACGTAGGCTGTGGCGATGAAGCGCAGCGGCTTGCCTGCCTTGCCCGGCGCAAACATCGCCAGCGCCACGATCAGTCCCCAGACCAGCACGAAGACTTCCGCGATCACGAAGATCTTCACGTTGACCCAGAAAGCGTCGAGCACCAACGGGAAGGTCTTGACGATCAGTGGGACGAAGAAGAACGTCTTCGCCACGGCCAGATTGTTGGCAAGCACGAATTGCAGCGCCAGCACGACGAGGAGTTGCGCGAGCGTGTAGCCCAGCGTGATCCAGCTTTGCACGGCGGCTTCGGCGCGCGCCACGCGAGCCGCGACGATGTCGCGTTTCGCACTGGCGCGACCGAACTCCCGCCAATGCCGGAAAGCGCGACCGAGCGGCACGAGCACCACCAGCGACACCAGTCCGAGCAGACCGGCGCCAGCAGGCAACCACCCGCCGTCGAGCTGATTGGCAAGCAGCCCTTCGCGCAGCGCCGCAATCGTATACACGCTGCTGGCAATGGCAATTGCGGCCCCCAGCAGAGCACACAGGCACAGCACGACCGGTGCGGACGGCACGCCGCCGATGTTCAGACGGCGCTCACGCCCCATCATGCCGAGCACCGCACTCGGCGCCTTTTCCGTGGATTGGCTCATGGTCTGGTCGACCTCACGGCGTCAGAATCGGCAGCTTGGCAGGATCTGCCCCCAGGCTCGGCACCAGATACTGCGTCGCCAGACGATCGAAAGTACCGTCCTTCTTCATCTCCGCAATCAGCTTGTTGAAAGCGGCGAGATTCGGCGAGTCCTTATTGACGAGGCCGCCCCACTGTTCGCTGGTGTCGTAGCGGCCCACGACCTCGAACCGGCCTTCGGACTTCTTCGCGATGGACAGAACGTTGGGTGTGTCGTACAGCACGGCATCGACCTGCCCGGCGGCCAGGGCGGCGTACATGGCGGCGGCGTCGGTGTAGACCTTCGGGTGTTCGGCGACCTTCACCTTGTCGGTCAGATACGGAAGAATGGTCGTGCCCTGCTTCACGCCCAGACGCATCTTCTTGATGCTGTCGCGGTCGACCTTCGTGCCCGTCTTGACGAGGATGCCCTGATCCGAGCTGAAGTACGGGTCGGTGAAGTTGACGACCTTCTTGCGGTCGTCGGTGATCGTGATTTCGCTCAGCGCGATATCGAAGCCTTTCGCCTGACCGGTGACGACCTGCGCGAACGAGCGGTTGACGACGATCACACGATCCAGGCCTGCGCGATACGCCATGTTGGCGGCCATGCAGTATTCGAAGCCGTCCTTGATGGTGTCGGGCGAGTCGCCATTCCACCATCCGGGCGCGGGCAGCACGGGGCGCACGGACAAGGCACCCGGCGTGACCGTTTCAAGCTTGATTGATCCGCGCGTGCCGGTGACCTGACAGTTGCCGTAGTCCGGCGCCGCCGATGCGGTCATCGAGAGGCCGCCCAGCACGAGCGGAATGAGCAACATGCGCAGACGGGGCAGCTTGTGGATTGCGCGTTTCATGTCTTGCCGTTCGAATGGTTTCATGGGGGAATCTCCTTGCATCATCGGTTTGCGTCTAACTACCAGTCCACTGTCGGAAAAAACGGCGTCCGGGACGGCCGCGGTCGCGGGGTTTCCGTCCCATGACCGGTGTCGTCCGGCTATCGTGGTGGATCGATCTCGGGTCGCGGTGCCAGTGTCCGCGTTCAGGCAGGCAGCGCGGCTGCCGGTTGTGCGATGCCGCCGTGCGGTTTGCCGGAGGCAACGTCGCCCCAGAGCACCGCGTGATCGTCAGGCAACGCGCGCGAATTCGGCATCGACAGCCAGAGGCGCATGAGCATGCGGTCCTGACCGGTCTGCACGTCGTCCTTGAAGGCGGTGCGACCGTGGTAGACGATGTGGTTGTTCAATAGTTGAATGTCGCCCGGCGCGAAGCGCATCTCGAAGCACTCTTCTTCGGCCACGGCCATCAGCATGCGAATCGCTTCGTGCTCGGCTTCGCTTAACTTGCGCACGCCCGGCAGCATCTGCGCGTTCTCAATATAAGTGAGCGAGAAGTGGCTCGTCAGCTTGCCGTCTCGCACGCCGAAAATCGGCAGGTCGTAGGCGATATGTTCACCACCGGCTTCCTCGCCGAAGCGACTGCGCGGGATCGCCTTGCACAGCAACGCGTGCAGATCGGGGCGACGTTTGAGAATTTCGTTGTAGACGGTCGCGCTGCTGGCCAGTTTGCTCACGCCGCCTTCTGACGCCTGACGCACGCACAGCAGACCCACGACGTCGCAGCGATCCGTGTGAAAGCGCAATTGGCCCGGCGAGAGCGTGCGTGCCCCCGACGAGAGGAACGGCTTGCCTGTACTGTCGACCGTCGCCCCGTAGAGCTTCGCACCAACGCCCATGCCCTCGTCCTTGATCTCGCGCATGACTTCGCCACGGCAGTTCTGGAACATGGGCGTGCCCAGATGCGCACCCAGTGCGTACCAGATGCGGCGCAGTTGTTCCGCGGTGTAGCGGCTCACGTCCAGCCCGCGAATCTTGGCCATGCCGGAGCCATTCTCCAGTTCCTCGCGCACATCGTCGAAAAAGGCAGTCGCGTCAGGCAGCGGGAAGTTCTGGCGATTGATCTCACGCCAATCGACGTCTTTGGTCTTATCCAGTGCAACGTCGATCTGCGTCAGAACGATCGGCGGGAACGTCTTGACCCATCGATCGTTGTTCGCCATCTCCACACCTCGCCAGACGCTGGCGCCCTTCAGACTCTGCGACTCGGACATGAAACCCTCCTGATAAATAAATTGAGTTGCTCGCCCTACGTTGTATATACATGTAAAGACAGTACACCCAATTTTTCGATTCCGACAATCAGGGGTTGCGTCCAATCAGGGAAAGTCCTAGCCCTGAAAAACAACATGGCGAATAGGCGTCTCAGCCCCGCCGGGCGGGGCACCGGGGGCGCCTCTCAGCAGGCGGCGGCCGAGCAAAATCACGGGCCCGAGGCCCCGTGCGGGACCGCCCGAACACCCGGGTGACGTTCACCCCGGTCATATGGACTATACGCGAACAAAAATGCGCTCGTATATCATTCATTATTTTCGTATACGATTCTGAAAATGACGACTTGAGATGAGGTCGGCGAAATGGTGTTTGCGAGAGGTGTGATTACGTCAAAACGCCGAGGCATTCGACGCTCACCGCAGTCGTCGAATCAGACGGACGGCTTACCGCTCAGACGGAAATACGCCATCACTTCGCGCTGCGTTTGTTCGAGGTGTTTGCGAAGCAGACGCACGGCCGTCTTCGTGTCACCTGCGACGCAGGCCTGATGGATGGCGATGTGCTCGTCAGTAGAGCGTTGATGATCGTTCACCGCCGAGAGGTGTGTGCGCAGGAAACGCCCCATGCGCTCTTGCGCCGCTTGGGCGGTGGCAACCAGACGAGGACGATTGGCGGGTGCGTACAGTGCCTGATGGAAGGCGAGATTCAAATCACTCCACGACTGCGGGCTGTCCGCTTTCGCGTATCGCTTGAGCAGTTGCTCGGCGAGTGCGAGATCGCTGGGTGCCATGTTCGGCACCGCAAGCTCCAGCGCGCGGCATTCGAGTGCGATGCGCATGTCGAGCATCTCGACACAGTCGCTGGCGGTGAGCGGCGACACGATTGCTCCCGCGTTGCGCTTGAGGGAAACCCAACCTTCGGATTGCAGACGCATCAGCGCTTCGCGAACCGGAATCTTGCTCACGCCGATTTGCGCCGCGATCTCATCCTGACGAATCGGCGCCCCCTCCGGCAATTCGCCGGACAGGATCTGCCGACGAATCTCTTCGTAGGCGCGCTCGGCAGTGGATAGCGATGCGTTGTCGGAATAGGTCACGTATGCTCGTCAATCAAGGCCCGAATGAATGGCTCGACGATTATACAATTTCAGATATCCGTATACTTTTTCATTCGGTTCACACCCACCTGCAGGCACCATGATCGACGCCGTGCAACTGCTCGCGCGCACCGAGTGCCTTCTGCTCGACCCGGTGTATTCGGGTAAGGCATTCTCGGGACTGCTCGGCGACATCGCCACGGATCGCTTCTCCCCCAACAGCGATGTGCTGTTCATTGTCACAGGGGGCACGCCAGGCTTGTTCGCCTATCGAAACATGTTTGCAACGGGGCCGCGCGCTGAACAGATCCGAACTCGCCCAATAATCGTACGGGTCTCCGCTCGTTAGCATATGAACTACTGGCGCGAATGCTCAACTTCAGGCGCGGCGTAACCTCGACGAAATCGCGGCCGAACCGGTATAAAAGGCCCCGGCACTAGCACGCTACGACCCACGGCAGACGGCCCACCATTGTTCCGTCCGTGCAACTTTGAGTTACCTGGGTGCGTATATCTCGTCGCCCAATGCGTGGCTATGATGGGCGCCAGAATCCCGTTACGCACGCACGAGCGGGTTGCTACCGATCGCCGATATCACCATCGGATGAAGTTCGCTTTTTGATGAGAACAGTCAACATGGATTTGAACAGACAGTGGGTTGCGCGAGTACTGATGGCCGCGCTGTTCCTGATCGCAGGCCTGCGCAAGCTATTTGCGTGGAAGGCTACGGTCGCGTACTTTGCTGCCATTGGATTGCCAGCCAGCGATGTGGTGGCCGCCTTGGTGACGCTGCTCGAAGTGGGCGGCGGGCTCGCACTGATCGTGGGCTGGCGCCTCAAGCCGCTGTCGATCATTCTCGCCGTATACACGGTGGCGACGGCCTTCGTGGGACACCGCTTCTGGATCGCCGAACCGGCCCAGTTCAGCGGCCAGTTGAATAACTTTCTGAAGAATCTGGCCATCGCTGGCGGCTTTTTGCTGCTGTTCGCACAAGCCAGGTCGTCGACCAAGCAGGCATGACCGAGCGAATCCGGATGCACTAAGCCGCCCGGATTCGGCCGCTCTACCGCTGCTGCAAGCCCCCAGAAGACCTCCGGTCCTGGGGGTTTTTTTTGGATGACCGCCCGCGAACGCTAGCGCGCAAAAATAGCGATGCCCCGGAGATAACATCGTCGCCAATGTGGGGGCTTGCACTGGCTTGCCATCACGTTTCAATCAGATTCAGGAACTGCCGGGCGCGGGCGCTGCTGTGGGGACCGAAGAAGGCTTTCGGCGTCGTATCCTCAAGGACAATGCCGCCGTCCATGAACACCACGCGATCCGCCACGTCACGAGCGAAACGGATCTCGTGCGTGACCACCAGCATCGTCATGCCCTGCCTGGCGAGGTCGCGCATCACGTTCAGCACGTCCTCGCGCAATGCGGGGTCCAGCGCGGAGGTGGGTTCATCGAACAGGATCACATCCGGGTCCATCGCCAGCGCTCGGGCAATCGCAACCCGTTGTTTCTGACCGCCAGAAAGGCGTCCAGGATATTCGTTCGCCTTCGCCGCCAGCCCCACCTGCGTGAGCAACTGCAATGCGCGCGCCTGCGCTTGCGCTCGCGGCGTGCCATGAACGCTCACCGGGCCCTCCATCACGTTCTCCAACGCCGTGCGATGAGGGAACAGGTTGAACGACTGAAACACCATCGCCGTGCGCCGGCGAATCGCGCGAATCTTGCTTTCCTGTTCACGCGACCGCTTCTTCGCACCGTTACACGTCACGTCGATGCCGCACACCGTCACGGTACCTGCGTCGGGTGTCTCGAGAAAATTCAGGGAGCGCAGCAGCGTTGTCTTGCCCGATCCGGAGGGGCCCATGATCACCACGACCTCGCCCTTCGACACACTGAAATCGACACCCCGCAACACCGCGTTATCGGCAAAGGACTTCGACAGACCGCGCACTTCGATAGTTTTGATTGCCGTGTTCATGCAAAACGCCTCGACATACGATTCTCGAGCAGCGTCTGCACGATCGTGAGAATCTGGTTGATGACCCAGTAAATGAGGCCGACCATCAGGAACATCTCCATGTATCGGAACGTGGAAGCGCCAACCTGATCCGCTACACGCGTGAGTTCCACCACGGTGATGGTCGACGCGAGCGAAGTGTCCTTGATCAGCGCAATCATGCGGCTACCTACCGGCGGAATCGCGATGCGCAACCCTTGCGGAAGAATGACGCGGGTCATCGCTTTCCAGTACCCCATGCCCATCGACACGGCGGCCTCCCATTGCCCCTTGTCGACGGCGTTGATACCCGAGCGAAAGTTCTCGCTCAGATAGGCCGCGGAAAAGAGCGTGAGTGCGAGCAAGGCGGCGGGCACCGGGTCGAGTGTGATGCCGTAGCGCGGCAAACCGAAGTAGAGCAACAGGATCTGCACGAGCAGTGGCGTGCCGCGAAAAATGGAAACATAGGCAAACGCCAGACCGCGCAGCGCGCCGATGCTGGACAAGCGCGCAAGCGCCACGAGCAATCCCACCAACGATCCGAGCACAAAGGAAGACAAGCCCAGGAAAAGTGTCATTGCCACCGCGCTCTTGAGCAGCGGCAATGCGCGAATGAAAAGTTCGAACATGGCCATTTCCTTATGGAGTCGGATCAGTCTTTCTGCGCCTTGGCCTTCGCGATGTCGCCGACCATGTCGTAGTTCTGACCCACCCAGCGTTTCGCCAGCGCATCAAGGGTTCCGTCAGCCATCATGTCTGCGATGACCTTGTTGAGCGCAGTGCGCAACGCCGGCTGTCCCTTGATCATTGCCGGTGCTGATAATTGATAGATCAGCGGCTCCCCGACTTCTTTCACAGGCAACCGATTCACGTTGGCGTACTTCATGCCGCCGAAGTGCGAAATGATGACTGCGTCGAGACGACCGCTGCCGAGGTCGTTGAACACCAGCCCGCCGTTGTCGTAAGCGCGGATGTCGGAATCCTTCAAATGCGCTCGCGCCCACGACTCATTGCTCGACCCGGTGGTGACGCCCACGCGTTTGCCCTTGAGCGTGTCGCGGCCCTTGATGTCGTTGTTGTCGGTGCGAACGAAAATGCGGAAGTCTTCAACGCCGTAGGGATCGGCAAAGTCGACCTGCTTTTGACGCTCCGGCGTCGGCGTCAGATCGTTCATCACCAGTTCGTACTTGCCCGCGTTGAGGCCCTCAACAAAGTTCTTGAACGAGTCCGCAACAAACACCACGTTCTTGATCCCGAGACGGCGCGCAACTTCTCGCGCAACCGCCACGTCGTAGCCTGCCGGTTTGTTGTTATCGTCGAGCATGCTCCACGGCGGGCTGCTCTGTGTGTTCGCGACACGAATCGTGCCGCTCGCGCGTGCCTGCGCAAGCAGGTCCGCCGCGTATGCGGTGCCCGGCATAATCGTTACCGCCGCGCACAGCGCGAGCCCGGTCGCCACGACCGCGCGTTTCCAAAACAAGAAGCGCTTCATCTCATCCTCCCGATAGTCTGTCTTTTGTGATTGGTTTTCGTGCTTCCTTGCCGCGCTACCCCGCTACGCTGCGGCGTCGCGGGAGCGTCGAAATGCCGCGAGGGCTCCTTTGAGGTCGTCGAGCAACGTCTTCGTGTCCTCAAGACCGATGGACAGACGCACGATCGGCCGGTCGGTCAGCGGGAATTCGCGCTCGGCCTGAAGGGGCGCCGGATAGTAGGCGGCCAGACTGTGCACACCGCCCCAGCTCGCGCCGATGGCGAAATGTTGCAAGGCGTCGAAAAACGCGGTGAATGCGGCTTCCGGTGCGGGCTGGAGGATCAGCGAGAAGAGGCATCCGCTGCTGCTGAAGTCACGTTTCCAGACAGCATGCCCAGGGTCCGACGGCAGTGCAGGAAACAGCACATCGCTAACGTCGGGATGTTGCGCAAGCGCCGACGCAATCTCAAGCGTCGCGGCACTTTGTGCGGCGTAACGGACCTTGAGCGTTTCCATGCCGCGCATCACGAGGAAGCAGTCGTCGGGACTGGTCTGCTGCCCGAGAATGCTCTGCGTCTCGCGCAGCGTGGCGTAATGCGCGGCGTCGTTCATGCTGATGCTGCCGACAAGCAGGTCCGAGTGTCCGCCAAAGAACTTGGTCGCCGCTTCGATGCTGAAATCGACACCATGTTCAAGCGGACGGAACGCCAGCGGGCTCCCCCACGTGTTGTCCATCATGGTGAGTACCCCGTGGCGCTTCGCCACGCCCACGATCGCGGGAATGTCCGGCATCTCCATCGTGACGGTGCCCGGCGACTCCATGCAGATCATTCGCGTATTCGGACGGATGAACTTCTCGATCTCCTGCCCGATGGCCGGCGGGTAAAGCTCGACCTCGACGTTGAAATGCGAGAGCCACTTCTGCGCAAACGTCTTGAGTGCGCCATAGCAAGCGGCGGACACCAGCAGGTGATCGCCGCCGCGCACGAAACCCATGACGGTAGTCATGAGCGCAGATTGCCCCGACGGCGTGACCACGCAGTGCGCGCCGCCTTCAAGTTCGGCGATGCGGCGCTCGAGTTCGCGTGCCGTGGGCGTGCCGGTAATGCCGTAGCTGTAGCCGTCCGGCTGGCGCTCCTTTCGGCGCGCAAAATCGGCGAGGGAATCGAACACTACGGTCGATGCCCGCATCACTGCGGGGGACAGGCTGCGAAATGCGTTCGCAGGCCGGAAGGGGGTGGAGGTCGGACTTGTCATCGTGATTTCGGGGGACCGGATGGGTTGAACGTTGATGAAAGTTTACTTTTCCGGCGATTGCCAGCAACATCGGAAATAATTAGGTCAATAAGTTCTTGTTATGGGTATCCGGGATATCGAGATCTTCAGAGCGGTGATGAATGCGGGCAGTACGAGCAAAGCCGCCGGCCTGCTAGGCATCTCCCAGCCCGCCGTCAGTCAGGCCATTCGTCGACTCGAAACCATGGCCGATCTTCGGCTGTTCGAGCGAGTGCGAAGCCGGCTGGTGCCGACGCAAGAAGCGCTAGCACTGATGCAGGACGTCAATCAGTTCTTCCGTGGGTTCGAGGTGATCGAGCATCGAATGCGCAGCTTGCGCTCGCATGGGCTCGGACGCATGGCGATCGCCTGCCTTCCCGCGCTTGGCAACGGGTTCATGCCGCGTGTGATTGCGTCTTTCGATGCCCCGTCGAGAGACGTGCAGATTTCGCTACAGGTGATGAGTTCGCGCGAAGTCCATGAAAAGGTTTCGGCGGGACAGGTGGATTTCGGATTGATGTCCGATGAGATGTCGATGGCCGGGCTGGAGCACTCGGAGTTTGTCCGCATGCCAGCAGTCGCCGTGATGAACCGTCACCATCCGCTCGCGGAACATGCGCGCATCGCCGTGGCGGACCTGCCGTCTTACCCGTTTATTGCGCTTAACCCGGAGGACAGCACTCGTCGGCGTCTGGAAATGCAGCTCTCCGCTCGCGATCTACGCCTCAAGCCGGTGCTGGAAACGCCTTATTCCCATACCGTGTGCGAAGCGGCGCTCACCGGCGTGGGTATCGGCGTGGCACATCCGATCGTTGCGCTGGACTATCTGGAGCGAGGGCTTGTCGTGAAGCCCATCGATGTTGACGCGATGTTCTCCGGCGTCCTCGTGTTTCGACCGGGCACACCACTGACCGAAAACGTGAAGGTGTTCCTGCGCCAGATGCGGATGCAACTGAGTCTGGACCAGAAGGCCATCGAAGCCGCTTTCACGGCAGCGGGCCACCGCGCCGGGAATGGCGGGAAGTCCACCGGCACCGGTCGAACGCGCGTCACGCGCTGACGACAATCCCCTCCCCGAGCTTCTCCATCGCAAACGTGCGCACGTGTTGAACGAACGATTTCAGCAACAGCGGCGTGGGCCGTTGCGACGGCGTCAGCACAGCGGTATCGGTGAATATCGCCGGATCGAACGGTTTGAACACGACGCCGGTTCCCCGGTAACTCCAGGCACTGAAGGCATCGATCACGGCCACCCCGGCCCCTGCCTCCACGAACGAACAGATGGCATAGGAAATCTGTGTCTCCATTTGCAGCTTGACCTCCACGCCGTGCGCCGCGAGTAGCGCATCGAGCTGCAACCGGGCTTCAACGCTGCGCGGATGCGCGACGAAACGCTCGCCCGCGAGATCCGAAGGTCCCACAACGTCCTTGGCACACAAGCGATGCCCCGCCGGCAGCGCGCACACCATCTTGGTGGCCACGAGCCGCTCGCCATGCGCGGTCGCGTGGTTGATCGACAGGCGAACGAAGCCGACGTCACACCGCTGGCCCATCACCATATCGACCACCGAGCGCGACGAGTGCATCACCATCGACACGTGCGCCTCGCGACGCATCTTCAGGTAATCCGCAATCGCATGCGGCAGAAACGATAGCGCGAGCGCGGGTGCCGCCGCGACGTGCAACGTGCCTCGCTGCATGTTCCGAATTTCATCCGCCGCCCGGGCAATCCGGTCGACGCCGGCCAGCGAACGCTGCACCTCCTCATACAACGCTCGCGCCTCGACCGTCGGGTACAGCCGCCCCTTCACCCGATCGAACAACCGGAATTTCAGAGAACGCTCCAGGTCGGCGATCAGACGTGTGGTCGCCGGTTGCGAGATATGCAGCATCTCGCTCGCGAGCGTGACTGTCTGGTGAAGCATCACAGCCCGAAAGGCCTCGAGTTGGCGAAGTTTCACGTAAGCATCCAATAACAAAACATTATCGACTTCCCAAAAGAAAGCATTTCACAAGCGCTTTTTAACTTTCTAACCTTCCGCTATCCCCCATTCTATTTGGATGAATGCGAGGGCAGCCAGCAATAACCATTTGTGCTGATAAAGGGGTTAACCCCAATACATAGGAGGGTGTTTCGACTTATGAGCAACGAAACCGTCCATGCGCTCGCGCCTGCCGCGAGGTGTGACGACACGTCGGCAGGGCCCCCTGCAGCGCTACGCATCCATGCACGCCCGAAGAAATCGGACTGGCTCTGGTATGGCGTCTTCTGCATCGTGGTCGTCCTTTTTTATCAGGGCGTCATCGACAATCCGCGCTGGCAGTGGGACGTCGTGGCGACCTATCTCTTCAACGGCCGCGTTCTGGCAGGTCTGGCCAATACGCTGATCCTGACGGCACTCGCCAGTGCGCTCGGCCTGCTGCTGGGCGGCATCGTCGCCGCGTGCCGCATGGCCGACAACCCGGTGCTGCGCGGTGCCGCCTTCGTCTATATCTGGATCATCCGGGCGACGCCAACGCTCGCGATGCTGCTCTTCCTGTTCTTCATCTCCGCGCTGGTGCCGCGTCTCTATCTGCCGGTACCGTTCCTGAACGTCAACCTGTTCGACATCGATACGAGCAACGTCATCTCGCGGCTCAGCGCAGCGATGATCGGGCTGGCGATCTACCTCGGCGGGCACAGCGCGGAGATCTTCCGCAGCGGGCTCGCCGCCGTCGACAAAGGGCAGCGCGAAGCCTGCAAGGCGATGGGCATGAGCGACTTCCGCATGATGTGGCACGTGGTGATTCCGCAAGCGGTGCGCGTCATCATTCCGCCGCTGGCCAATGAGCTGATCACGATGTTCAAGAACACGTCGCTCGCCTCGGTCATCGGTTATGTCGAATTGCTCACGACAGTGCAACTGATCTACTCGACCACCTTCGAGACGATCCCGTTGCTGAGCGTCGCCTGCCTCTGGTACCTGTTTCTCACCAGCCTCGCCATGTGCGGCCAATTGCTGCTCGAGAAGCGCTTTGGCAAGGGAGTTCACGCGTGAACCGCCATCAAGACCCCATTCCACTGCACGCCGGCAGCGCGACGGAACCGCTGTTGCAAATGCGCAATGTGACGAAGCAATTCGGCGCATTCACCGCGCTGCACAACATCGACTTCACGCTCTACAAGGGCGACGTGGTCGCCATCATTGGCCCCTCGGGGTCCGGCAAGAGCACGCTCCTTCGCTGCATCAACATGCTCGATCTGATCGACGCCGGTGTCGTGACGTTCAAGGGCGAAGTGCTGGGCAGCGAACGTCACGGCGAGCGTTATGTCCGTCTGCCGAAGCAGGCGCTGGATCGTCAGCGTCGCTACTTCGGCATGGTGTTTCAGGGCTTCCACCTGTTCCCGCATTACTCGGTGCTGGACAACGTGCTCGCCGGTCCCCGCATCGTCGGCGGCGCCGCACGAAAGGATGTGCTCGAGCGAGGCAAATACCTGCTGGCGCGCGTTGGCCTGTCGGACAAGATGCATCACTACCCGTCGCAATTGTCGGGCGGCCAGAAACAGCGTGTCGCGATTGCACGCGCGCTGGCGATGGAGCCCGAAGTCATGCTGTTCGACGAGCCGACCAGCGCGCTCGACCCGGAACTCGTCAAGGAAGTGCTCGACGTGATGAAGGAGTTGGCCACGTCCGGCACCACGATGGTCGTAGTGACCCACGAGATGGATTTCGCCCGGAAGGTATCGAACCGCGTGGTCTTCATGGACGGCGGTCGCATCGTGGATCAAGGCTCACCCGAACAGATCTTTCAGGGTTCCGGCACGGAGCGCAGCAAGCGCTTTCTCTCCAACGTGCGCGGCTGATGCGAGCCGCAGCACGCACCCCGCTTTCACTCTCGAACGAACAGGACACGCAATGGCACACGATGGAATGATGAGACTGGGTCTCTCGATGCGTTACATGGGTTATCACATGGCAGCCTGGCGGCACCCCGACGTGCCAGCCAACGGCGCCATCGACTTTCGCTACTTCCTCGAAAGCGCGCGGCGGGCCGAAGCCGCCAAGTTCGACATGATCTTCTTCGCCGACGGCGTCGGTGTGCGCACCTCCGACATTCCGAAAGGCTCCGCCGCTCGCGACGCGAAGAACGCCGAACTCGAACCGCTGACGCTGCTCGCAGCGCTCGGCGCCAGCACCTCGCACATCGGGCTGGTCGGTACAGCATCGACCACCTACAACGAACCCTTCCATATCGCGCGCAAGTACGCGTCGATCGATCACATCAGCGGCGGACGCGCGGGCTGGAACGTCGTGACTTCCTGGTCGCAACAGGAGGCGTGGAACTTCAGTCGCGACGAACACCTCGGCTACGAAGAGCGCTACGAGCGCGCCGACGAGTTCGTAGACGTCGTCAAGAAGCTCTGGGATAGCTGGGAAGACGACGCCTTCATTCGCGACAAGGCCTCTGGCGTCTTCTATGACGACACCAAACTGCATGTGCCGAACCACAAGGGCAAACACTTCAGCGTGCGCGGCCCGCTGAACTCGGCGCGCACACCGCAGGGACGCCCCATCATCGTGCAGGCGGGTGCCGCAGAGGCCGGGCGTGAGATCGCCGCGAAGAATGCCGATGTGGTCTACAGCGCATCGTTCGATATCGGCTCGGCCAAGGCTTATTACGCCGACTTGAAAGGACGCCTCGCGAAGTACGGCCGCACGCCCGATCAGTTGCTCATCATGCCGGGCCTGACGCCCTACGTCGGGCGCACGCGGCAGGACGCGCAGGACAAGTTCGATCAGTTGCAGGAGCTGATCGATCCGTTGAGCGGGTTGTCGATTCTGCACAGCACGCTGGGCGACCTGTCGGGTTACGACATCGACGGCCCGGTGCCGGCACTCAGTTCGGGGCCGGTCAGCAGCATCGGCAACGGACTGATCGAACTCGCGCGTCGCGACAACCTCACGATCCGTCAGTTGTACAAGCTCAGGGCCTCGGGCGGCCGCCAGCTCATCGGGACGGCGGCCGACATCGTGGATGACATGGAGTCGTGGTTCCGCGGAGGCGCCGCCGATGGCTTCAACCTTTGCCCGGCCATCCTGCCGGGCGGGCTGGACGATTTCGTCGAATTCATCGTTCCGGAATTGCGCCGGCGCGGCCTGTTCAGAAGCGAGTACGAGGCAAGCACGCTGCGCGGCAACCTGGGCCTCGCGCCGCTGCATTTCGGCCAATGAGTGCCGCTCACTGAGAGCCCTGAGATGGCGCGCGACAGCTCGCGCGCCATCGCCCCCATCAAGCGCCAAGAGAGATGTGTATGAACGAGCAAATTTCCCCCGACGTCTTTCGTCACGCGATGACCTGCTTCGCCAGCGGCGTGACGGCCATCACCACACAGGAAGCCGATATGCCTTCCGGGCTGATCGCCACGTCCGTGTGCAGCCTGTCGGTCGATCCGGCCACGATTCTGGTCTGCGTCAACAAGACGGCTTCGGCCCACGATGTCATCCTTCGCACGCAACGATTTGCCGTCAATCTGCTGTCCGCGGAGCATGTGGCCGTGGCGAAACGGTTCACCTCATTGCGCGGCCCGGACCGTTTCGACCCCACGCATTGGCGCACCGGCCAGTTGGATGTGCCGACGCTGATCGACGCGGCTGTCGTATTCGAATGCCGGTTGGCCAAGGTGCACGACGGCTTCACGCACAGCATCATCGTTGGCCGGATCGCCGAGGCTGTCGTCAACGACGAAGGGGCCACGGACTGCCTGCTGTGGCATCACCGCGACTTCGCCCGCAGCACGCAACGCGCGGCGTGATCCACCGAGACCTATCCATCGAGATCGCCTACGTGCGACATTCAACCTGCGAGGGGCCCTTCGTATGACCGTCAATGTTTCACTTGCCAGCATTTCCGCCGTGTTGATGGCGAGCATCGTCGCCGTGTTCGCGCCAGTCACGAGCGCTCGCGCACAGGAAGACATCAAAGCGGACCCGGCGCTGGCCGCCCTCGTGCCGAAGTACTACCGCGACCGAGGCACGATCACCGCAGGCGTCAATCCCGACGTTGCCCCGATCAAGTTCGTGAACGCAGACGGCAACATCGTCGGCTTCACCCCCGAACTGCTTTCGGCGGCCGCAGCCACGCTCGGTCTGAAGGTCAAGCTCGCGCAATCGTCGTTCGACGCGCTGATTCCCGGCCTGAGCGCCAATCGCTTCGACGTGCTCCTGTCGTTGTCCGATTTCTCGTCGCGTCAAAAAGTGGTGACGTTCGTCGACTATCTCGACATGGGGCTGACGGTCGTGGCGTCGCCGGGCAAGGCGCAGAAATTGCAGTCGCTGGGCGAGTTGTGCGGCACGCAGCTTGCCTTGCCGCGCGGCACCGCAAGCATGGAGAAGGCGACCGCACTGAGCAATCAATGCGTGAAGGACGGAAGAAAGCCCGTGACCATCGCCACCTACCCCGACTCCAACATGACATTGCTGTCGTTGACCACGGGCGCGAGTCAGGTCGCCTGGGTCGATTCGCCGGTCGGGTACTACAACGAGACCAAGTTTCCCGCGAAGTACAAGGTCATTCACTACAACGCGGAAGCGCCCTACGGCATCGGTTTCGGTGTGGACGAGAAAGGGCGGCAACTCGCTACGGCGATTCGGCAGGCACTGTTGCAACTTCAGAAACGCGGCGTCTACGATGCGCTGCTGCACAAGTGGGGGCTTGGCGCCAACGACGCAAAGCCGGACTTTCCCATCAATGGCGGTTCACGATAACGACCGACCGCCCTGCGCAGAAGCACAGGGCGAGCGGCGATCCGGCATGTGGCCGGTCAGTGCGGTATCAGCCCCGGCGTAACGAACTGGAAAAAGAGGGTGACGCCTGTGATCAAAAGGGTAAGCACCAGGCTGTGAGGGAACGTGCGAGCAAAAACGAGCCCTTCCTTGCCGCGCAGTTCTGTCGTTGACACACCGATGGAAAGGTTTTGCGGCGAGATCATTTTCCCCATCACGCCACCGGACGAGTTGGTGGCAGCAAACAAGATAGGATCGAGCCCCAACTGACGTGCGGCGACCACTTGGAGGTTGCCGAACAATGCATTTCCAGAGGTGTCGCTGCCCGTGAGAAAGACCGCCATCCAGCCAAGGAACGCGGAACCCACCGGGAACGCCATGCCAATCGACGCGACCCCAAGCCCCAGTGAATACGCGATGCCCGAATAATTCATCAAGTAGGCGAGTGACAGGATGAATATCACGGTCGGGACCGTATAGCGTATCTGCACCCAGGTTCTTCCAATCGCTCGAATAAATTCGCGTGGAGATACACGAGTGCATACGGCCGTTGCGATTGCCGTCGCCAGCACCGCAGTCCCTGTCGACAACGGTTGGAACGACCAGACCGCAGTGTAGATCTGCTTGTAGATCGTAATGAAGACAGCGTTATGGAGGACCGGCCAGAGAACGTCGATTTCGCCGATGCGGGAAATATCGGACAAGGTCCAGGCCGTCACGATCACGGAAAGCAGCACCCATGGCAGCCAAACATTAAAGGCCGACGGCGCATCTGCCTGGCGGCTCGGTTCCTTTGACACGATCGCAAACTCCGGATCGTATTTCGGACGCCAGACGCGCAGGAACATGACGGTCACGATGAGCGATGCCACCGAGGACAGGACGTCGACAACCCCGTAGTTGATGAAGTTGGCTGCCAGAAATTGCGTAATGGCAAAACTGCCACCCGCGACCACCAGAAGCGGCCAAAGCGCGCGAACAGAACGACGACCTCCGTAGATGAACATGACGTACGTGGGCAGCAGGAAAGCAAGAATCGGGAGTTGGCGTCCCATCATCGCGGCCAACGCATCGGTGGGCAGATGCGTCACCATGCCAAGTACGGTGACCGGCAGTCCAAGCGCGCCAAATGCCACCGGTGCTGTGTCGAAGATCAGGGTGATCACCACCGCGTCGATCGGTTTCCAGCCCACGGCAATCAGCAGTGCGCTACAGATAGCGACGGGCGTTCCCGATCCCGCGACGCCTTCGAGCAACGCTCCGAAGCAAAAGCCGATGACGACCAGCACCACACGTCGATCGTCAGGCAAGCTTGAGAGCAGCCACCGTCTCAGCCCGTCAAAACGGCCAGACGAAACGGTAATGTTGTAGAGCAAGAGTGCGTTGAACGGAATCCACAGGATCGGCCAGAGCGCAAAGGCAGTGCCTTCCAAAGCACTGCTGAACGCAAGCTTCACCGGGAACCTCCACCCGATGATGGCGACCAGAAGACCAACGATCAGGCCAGCCATCGACGCCTGCCAGGCGGGACGCCGCAGAACGCCGAGAAGCACCAGCACCGTACCGACGGGCAGCATGCCCACAAAAAACGACAGCGGGAGATTACCCGCGATCGGCGCGAGTATCTGATGAAACAAGGGGTCCGACATTCTGTGTTGTCTCCTGATAGCTATTTTGAACAGGTTTGCCCGCGTGCGCGCGCCAGGTTCGCCCCTTATGACGGCATGTGGCTGCATGTGGCCGCGTGGGTCTTATCTGGCTGCTTGCCGCTTGTGTGGCTCGCCTTGGCTCACGATGAGCAACACCCTGGCCGGCCAGGCCGGGGTGTCGCGCTCGGAGCGATGGGACCGATGTCAGGCGATGCGATCACCCTTTTTGATGACGGCTGCGCGACTGTCGACGCCGGGCAGCATCTTGGCGGGATCGCGCGTGACAACAATGTCGAGAACCACCGGCCCCCGGGTTGACAGCGCCTGTCGCAAAACGCTTTCGATCTCGCCTGGGTCTTCGACACGAATGCCCGTGCATCCCATTGCCTGAGCCACGTTGGCGAAGTTGACTTCGTTCAGGTCAGACGAGGTATAGGAGTCGGCACCGTACACGAGGTGTTGAAGCGCTTTGACGTATCCCGACGCGGCGTTGTTGATGACGATCACGGTGAAATCGAGGTTCAGACGCTTGGCCGTCTCCAGGTCGCCGAGCACCATGCAAAAGCCGCTGTCGCCGGTCAGGCTGAGAACGGGCTTGCCCGGCGCGGCCAACGCGACGCCGATCGCGCCCGGCAAACCATAGCCAATCGATGCGAAGCCGCGATCCGGAACAAACCTGCGCCCCGCTTCCTTGGTGTCGAACAACAGGCCAGCCCAATGCGCGGCAAAGCCACCATCCGCGACCAAATAGCCGTTGCCCGGGAGCACCTTGTTGATTTCGGTCAGAATGCGCGCCACGCTGATGGGCTTGTCATTGGAGTACAACTTCTCGGACACCTCCTCGCGCCACTTTTGCATGCGTTGCGGAATCTCGGCGGCATAACCCGCATGTGCCTGCTTCATGGATTCGGCGCGCTCGCCGAGTGCGCTGAGCAGGTCCTCGAGCCCCAGCTTTGCGTCACCCCACAGCATGACGTCGGGCTCAAGGGTCCGCCCGAACTCCTCCGCGACGATGTCCAGGTGAATCACCGTCTTTCCGGGTGCCGGGACCGTGTAGCGTTTGGTGGCAATTTCTCCGAGCTTGCACCCGACGACGAGGATGACATCCGATTCCTCAATCAGCTTGTTGGCGATCCTGTCATAACGGCCGAAGAGTCCAGCGCTTAGCGGGTCAATACACGGGATCCCCCCTTTTCCAGTGAGCGTATGAGCTACGGGCACATTCGTCGACCGCGCGAATGCGCTAAGCGATTCGGCCGCCCCGGAGAGATGGACACCGCCCCCCGCAAGAATGATGGGACGCCGGGCACGCGCCAGCAGGTCGGCCGCACGCAAGATCGATGCGGCGTCCGGACGGGACCGCAATGCCGGCGCCATCTCGTAGACCGGATTGACCTCGAAGTCCGTCAGAGGGAAGTCATAAGTGTCGTGCATCAGATCTTCAGGAACGTCTACGACGACCGGGCCGGGGCGTCCGGTCGTCGCGACGGCGAAAGCTCTGCGCATCAGCTCCGGAACGCGCTTGATGGATTCAATGCGAATCAGTTCCTTGCAGAGCGGGCGCAATGCGTCGACCTGCCGGATCTCCTGCGTCATGTTCTTCCATGAGTGATCGCGATGCGTGTTGCCGATAACGCAAACCATCGGGGTGCCGGCATTGAAGGCTTCCGCGAGACCGGTAGTGAGATTGGTCGCGCCAGGCCCGACCGTGGCGTCGGCGAGTCCGACACGCCCGCTGACTTTTGCGTACGCGTCGGCGACGAACACGGCATTGCGTTCGTCGTGAATCAAGTGGTGCGGCATTCCCAAGCGCCGCGTGGCGTCATAGAAAGGCAGAACCTGGAAGCCCCCCATCCCGAACATGGGACCGCCGTTGAAAGCCTTGATGATTCGCGCGATGGCCTCCCCGGCAGACATGTTGAGGGTTTGCGGATTTGACGGGGTTTGATCGGGCGTGCTGCTGGCGCTCATAGTGAATTCGCTGGTAAGTGAAGAGTCGTTGAAAACGGTCGCAGACCGTTGTCTCCCACTGCTGAGAGACATTGCCAAGTTCCGATAAACGGAACTTAAATTTCTTTAATCGAAACTCTATGTTACCTTGACGGTGTTTTCAAGAGAGGCGGCAGCAGGGTTTTCCCGATAGCTGAGGCGTGGCCCCGTGGTGGCGGCCTGGCGACCGGCGAGGGGCCCGGCGTAGAATCTCAACCCGCGAGCGGGGCGCGCGGGACATGCCTGGCATCAAATCAATGAAAGGGAGGAGGGCAATGGACGCTTCAATTTCCAAAGAGTCGACGACTGAGGCGAGCGACAGCGGCGCGCATCAAAACATCGCGAGGACCGCGCTCGTGCTCGACGCTTTGGCTCTCTCCGGGAAGGGAGGACTAAGGCTGATGGATGTCGCTCGTATCACGCAGTTGAACAAGACGGTGACACACCGGTGCCTCGCCGGACTGCTTGCTCATGGACTGGCGAGCTACGATCAGGAGCATTCCCGCTTCTTTCTGGGCGACAGGGTATTCGCCTGGACTTCGCAAGCCGCCGAAAGGTTCGCGCTTTCCGAGCGCGTCAAACCGTATCTGGAAAGCCTGGCGAGCGCATTCGAAGATACGATTTATTTCCTGATTCGCCGGGGTGATTACGCCGTCTGCTACGGTCGCGCGGAGGGGGTGTTTCCGATCAAGACGCTGACACTCAGTGTGGGAGACCGGCGGCCGCTGGGCGTGGGAAGCGGTAGCCTCGCCATTGCGGCGGGATTGCAGGATGAGGAGGTCGAACGGCTCGTGCAAGAGCAGTCGCCTATTCGCGAGAAATTCCGGTTCAGCGACGACATGCTGCGTGCCGAAGTCAAGAAGGCGCGAAGTGCCGGCTTTGCCAGCATGGATGGACACTTGATCGTGGGCATGTCCGGTGTTGCCGTTCCGATCCTGGACCCTGCGGGGCGCCCGGTCGCGGCGGTATCGGTCGCCGCCATCGCGTCACGGCTTGAGGAGCCGAGACGAACGGAGGTCGTCGCACGCCTGAAGGTCGAGGCCGCCGCCATCGAAAAAGACTTGGCCTCGTTGTTAAGCGACCTCTAGGACGTGTGCGTATTTACGCTTGAGTCAGATAACAAAAAACCCCGAAAGCGCTTCGCTTTCAGGGTTTTTTCGACCAATTGGTTCTAGGTGGAGCTTAGAACGGAATATCGTCGTCCATGTCGTCGAAGCCACCGCCCGACTGCTTGGCCGGGGCTTGCTGACGGGCAGCGCCACCACCACCGCCACCACCGCCGCGCGAGTAGCCACCGCCACCGCCACCACCACCGCCGCCTTCGCTACCACGGCCACCCAGCATTTGCATCTGGTCAGCCACGATATCCGTGCTGTAACGGTCCGTGCCGTCCTGCGCCTGGTACTTGCGCGTGCGGATCTTACCCTCGATGTACACCGACGAGCCCTTCTTCAGGTACTCGTTGACGATCTCGGCGAGACGGCCGAAGAACGACACGCGGTGCCATTCCGTCATCTCCTTGAACTCGCCGGATTGCTTGTCCTTGTAACGGTCGGTCGTCGCCAGACGAATGTTTGCGACCGCATCGCCGCTCGGCAAGTAGCGGACTTCGGGGTCGGCGCCAAGGTTACCGACCAGGATCACTTTGTTGACTGATGCCATAAAACTTTCTCCGGTATTGCTGAAATCCGATCAGGATTGACGAGGCGCTGGCGTCCTCATCGGTGCGGCGATTATAAGCCACACGAAAGCCCCGGCTGCGCATGTGATGAATATTGCGTTTTGACCGTAGTGGGTCATAAGAAAACCCCCTAGTGCCCCGCCGCAGAACAATCCGAGTGCCTGAGTCGTATTGTAGACACCCACCGCCGCGCCCTTGCGCTGCCCCGGTGCGAGCTTCGAAACCAGCGACGGCTGCGACGCTTCGAGCACATTGAACCCCAGGAAGTACACGAACAGCACCACCGCGATCACGCCCACCGTGGGCGGCAGTCCGCCCAGCGCCGCCTGCGCCACCGCCACCAGTGCAATCGCCGAAAGCAGCACAATCTTCATCTTCCCGCGCTTCTCGGCCGCAATGATCGCCGGCACCATCGCCACAAACGACAACCCCATCACCGGCAGGTAGATCTCCCAGTGCTGGGCGACCGGCAGGCCCGCCGCCACCAGCATGCGCGGCATCGCCACGAAAAGCGCCGTCTGCGTGGCATGCAGCACAAACACGCCGAAATTCAGGCGCAGCAGTTCCGGGTTGTGCAACACCTCGGAAAAGGGCGCCGGACCGGCCTTGGCATGCACGGGCGGTGTCGGCACCACCCACAACACCACGAAAATCGCCAGCACCGCAAGAATGCCGATGGCCGAGAAAAGGCCGCTCATGCCCAGCCAGTGATACAGGAACGGCGCACACACGATCGCCACGGCGAACGACACGCCAATGCTGCCGCCGATCATCGCCATCGCCTTGGTACGGTTCTCGTCGCTCGTCAGGTCGGCCACACAGGCCATGACCGCCGACGATATCGCCCCGGCGCCCTGAATTGCCCGGCCGACGATGATCCACGTCAGGTCATGTGCAAGCGCCGCCACAAGCGAGCCGATCGCGAACACGATCAGACCGAAGATGATGACGGGCTTGCGCCCCAGCCGGTCAGATGCCCAGCCGTACGGGATATAGAGCAGCGACTGCGTCAGGCCGTAAATGCCGATCGCCAGTCCCACGAGGAAGGTGTTGTTGCCGCCCGGAATCGTCTGAGCAAACACCGAGAACACCGGCATGATCAGGAACAGGCCAAGCATGCGCAGCGCAAAAATCCCCGCGAGCGACGCACTCGCGCGCACTTCTAGCGGGGTCATGCGGCTGCCTCGGCCGCGTGTCGTGGCAGGGGAAGCGGAAGTCACGGAATCAGTCGACATTACGTCCTGAGAGATGGAAAAAACGCGTGCAGCCTCGGAATCTTCTGATGATTGCAGCCCGGGTCTGCGGCACGCCAGCCGCCCGATGGGCGTGTCGATGGCCGTCTGAATGACGGTTGGGCGCCGGCCTCTGGAAATCGGGCGGTTCGTCCCCATCTGTGCCTCGTGTCGGTGTGCCGCCCGAGACCGCCTGTGAGCAGGTTCAGCCCCGGCAATCAAACTTAGGTATATTAGCAGGTTTAGCCGCCCGGATTTCTCCCCCCAGCGGCCCGCCCGACCGCTCCCGCCGGCAGTCGCGTCGACGCCGGCCAACGCCGCGCCGGCACGGCCCGACGTCCCGGGAAACTCGGACTCTTGGGGGCCGGAACCCGCCCCGCGACAATTCGCCGCGCGGATTCCTCGGCGACGACCCGGAACCGTCAATGGAAACCATTCGTATTCGTGGGGCTCGTACCCACAACCTCAAGAACGTCAATCTCGACTTGCCGCGTCACCAGCTTGTGGTGATCACCGGCCTGTCCGGCTCCGGCAAATCGTCGCTCGCCTTCGACACGCTTTATGCGGAAGGTCAGCGGCGCTACGTCGAGAGCCTGTCGGCGTACGCCCGTCAGTTCCTGCAACTGATGGAGAAGCCTGATGTCGATCTGATCGAGGGCCTTTCGCCTGCGATCTCGATCGAACAGAAGGCGACGTCGCACAATCCCCGTTCGACGGTTGGCACGGTCACGGAAATTCACGATTACCTGCGTTTGCTGTACGCCCGCGTCGGCACGCCCTACTGCCCCGACCACGGCCTGCCGCTCCAATCGCAGAGCGTCGCGCAGATGGTCGACGCCGCACTCGCGTTGCCGGAAGACACCAAGCTCATGATCCTCGCGCCGATCGTCGTCGATCGCAAAGGGGAGCACGCCGATCTCTTCGAGTCGATGCAGGCCCAGGGCTTCGTGCGCTTTCGCATTCGCTCCGGAGGCGGGGCCGCCAACGAAGGCAAGGCGCGCGTGTATGACATCGACGCCCTGCCCAAGCTCAAGAAAACGGAAAAGCACTCGGTCGACGTGGTGATCGACCGCGTGAAGGTGCGCGCCGATCTGAAGCAACGTCTGGCGGAATCGTTCGAGACGGCGCTGCGTCTGGCCGACGGCCGCGCCATTGCACTGGAAATGGATACCGAGAAGGAACACGTCTTCAGCTCGAAGTTCGCGTGCCCCGTGTGCTCGTATTCGTTGCAGGAACTCGAACCGCGCTTGTTCTCGTTCAACAATCCGATGGGGGCTTGCCCGACCTGCGACGGTCTGGGCCAGATGACATTCTTCGATCCGAAGCGCGTCGTCGCCTTCCCGGCGCTCTCGCTCGCTTCTGGCGCAATCAAGGGCTGGGATCGTCGCAACCAGTTCTACTTCCAGATGTTGCAAAGCCTCGCGGCGTTCTACGACTTCGATGTCGATACCGCCTTCGAGGAACTGCCGGAAGAGACACAGAAGATCGTGCTTTACGGCTCTGGCGAGCAGACCATTCCCTTCACCTATGTGAACGAGAAAGGCCGCACGTCGGTGCGCGAGCATGCGTTCGAAGGCACCATCCCGAATCTGGAACGGCGTTATCGCGAAACCGATTCGGTCGCCGTGCGTGAAGAACTCGCCAAGTACCAGAACAACTGCGCCTGCCTGGATTGCGAAGGCAGCCGCCTGCGCCGCGAAGCGCGTTTCGTGAAGGTCGGTGAAGGCCCGCAGGCACGCGCGATCTACGAGATCGGCAACCTGCCGCTGCGCGACACGCTCGGCTACTTCCACGAACTGGTGCTGCACGGTGCGAAGCGCGAGATCGCCGACAAGATCGTGAAGGAAATCGTCGCGCGTCTCACGTTCCTGAACAACGTCGGTCTCGACTACCTCTCGCTGGAGCGCAGCGCCGATACGCTCTCGGGCGGCGAAGCACAGCGCATCCGCCTGGCGTCGCAGATCGGCTCTGGCCTGACCGGCGTGATGTACGTGCTCGACGAGCCGTCCATCGGGCTGCATCAGCGCGACAACGATCGTCTGATCGGCACCCTCAAGCATCTGCGCGATCTCGGCAATTCGGTGATCGTGGTCGAGCACGACGAGGACATGATTCTCGCGAGTGACTACGTCGTCGACATGGGTCTCGGCGCCGGCATTCATGGCGGGACGGTGATCGCACAAGGCAGCCCGGAGCAGATCGAGCAAGCGGCGGAATCACTGACCGGGCAATACCTGTCGGGTGCGCGTCGCATCGAAGTGCCCACGGAGCGTCATGCGCCGCGCGAGGAGCGTCTGCGCATTTTCGACGCAACGGGGAACAACCTCAAGAACGTCAATCTGGATCTGCCGGTCGGTTTGCTGACCTGCGTGACGGGCGTCTCTGGCTCAGGCAAGTCAACCCTGATCAACGACACGCTGTATCACGCCATCGCACGCCATCTCTATGGGTCGTCGGCCGAGCCGGCACCCTATGAGCAGATCGAAGGACTGGAACACTTCGACAAGGTCATCAACGTCGACCAGTCCCCGATCGGACGCACACCGCGCTCGAATCCGGCCACCTACACGGGTGTGTTCACGCCGATCCGCGAACTCTTTGCCGGCGTGCCCGCAGCCAAGGAGCGCGGCTACGACCCGGGTCGTTTCTCGTTCAACGTGAAGGGCGGACGCTGCGAAGCCTGTCAGGGCGACGGCGTCATCAAGGTCGAAATGCACTTCCTGCCGGATGTCTATGTGCCTTGCGACGTCTGCCACGGCAAGCGTTACAACCGCGAAACGCTCGAAGTGCAATACAAGGGCCGCAACATCTCGGAGGTGCTCGACATGACGGTCGAGCAGGCGCATGAGTTCTTCAAGCCCGTGCCGGTCGTGGCACGTAAGCTCAGAACGCTGCTCGACGTGGGTCTGGGCTACATCCGCCTCGGCCAGTCGGCCACCACGCTCTCGGGCGGCGAGGCACAGCGCGTGAAGCTCTCCCTCGAACTTTCCAAGCGCGATACGGGCCGAACACTGTATATCCTTGATGAACCGACGACCGGGCTGCACTTCCACGATATCGAGCTGCTGCTCACGGTGATTCACCGGCTGCGCGATCAGGGCAATACTGTGGTCATCATCGAACACAATCTCGACGTGATCAAAACCGCGGATTGGGTGATCGATCTCGGGCCGGAAGGCGGCGCGGGCGGCGGACAGATCATTGCACAGGGCACGCCCGAGCAAGTGGCGGCGAACAAGGCCAGCTTTACCGGCAAGTACCTCGCCCCGCTGCTCAAGCGCGAGAAGTGAGCCACATCGCCCTGGCTGTCACGGCCTATAGGCTTTTTTGAAGGACGTCATCGCATGGAACCGCGCTCTGGCTGGAATCCGGATCGGAATTTCTGGATCGAACTGGCGAGTTATGTCTTCGCCGCCGTGGCCCTCTGGCTGATTCTGAGCATCCACCTGCTGTCGGTGGTGCTCTCGGGCATGGTCGTCTTTCAACTCGTGCATGTGCTCGGGCCGCGCCTGCAACTGCGCATCTCGAGCGAGCGTGCCCGGCTGGTCGCCGTCGCCCTCCTGTCTACAGTGATCGTCGCGCTGATGACCGCGCTCATCTTCGGCATCATCACCTTCTTTCGCAGCGACGCGGGCCATCTGCAACACATCAACGGCAAGATGATGGAGGTCGTCGAGCAGGCGCGCGCGCAGTTACCCGCGTGGATTACCGCACGTCTGCCGGCCGACAGTGACGACATCCATCAGGCCATCACCGGCTATCTGAAAGACCACACGCAGGAGATGTCGCTCGTCGGCAAGGAAGCGCTCAATGCGATGGTGCACATCGTGGTAGGGCTTGTGCTCGGCGCCCTCGTGGCGCTCTCGACGATCCGGCCCGTGCACAGCATGCGCCCGCTCGCGGCCGCGCTCACACGCCGTGTCACGCTGTTTGGCGACGCGTTTCGCCGCATCGTGTTCGCGCAGGTGAAGATTTCGGCGATCAACACTGTCTTCACGGCGATCTTCCTGCTTGGCGTGCTGCCGCTATTCGACATTCACGTACCGCTGCGCAAGACCATGATCGTGGTGACGTTCGTCGTCGGGCTGCTGCCGGTCGTGGGCAACCTGATCTCGAACACGTTCATCGTGGTGCTGGGTCTGTCAGTGTCGCTGTATGTGGCCATCACGGCACTGGTCTTCCTGATCGTGATTCACAAGCTGGAGTACTTCCTGAATGCCCGCATCGTCGGCACGCAGATCCAGTCTCGCGCCTGGGAACTACTGCTCGCCATGATCGTGATGGAAGCGGCGTTCGGATTGCCCGGCCTTGTCGCCGCGCCGATCTACTACGGCTATCTCAAGAGCGAACTAGCGGAAAAACAACTCGTCTGAGCGCTCCGGTCGCCCGCTGCCCCTTGCCTCCTCCTCTGGAGGCAATCGGGCACCGGGCAATATTTTTGGATGCGATTTGACATTTCGTCACCCGGTGACATAATGTCAAATCATGAAATCCGCGAAATCTCCCGCCACGAGCAAGCTCGACGAGAACACGCTGTTGTTGCGTGAAGGACGCAAGATCGTCGAAGCGCTCGGCCAGACGTTCGCACCGCTTGTCGAAGTGGTGCTGCACGACCTGACCGATCCCGACCACGCCATCGTGGCAATCTCCAACAATTTGTCAGGACGTGAGCCAGGCGATGCCGTCACGGAGATGGGTCTCGCGCGCATTGCCGACCCGGCGTTTCCCGAAGTCATCGCGAACTATGCGAACCGATTTCCGGACGGACGCCCGGCCAAGAGCACGTCGATCGGGCTAAAGAACAGCAGCGGCGAATACGTCGCGGCCATCTGCCTGAACATGGACATCTCGATGCTCGCCGCCGCCGCTGCCAGCGTCCAGCAACTGGTGAGCGTGCCGAACCACGCGCCGACGCCGGTGCGCGAAACGCTCTCCAACCGCCGGCTCGACGACATCTCCCCGCTCATCACGGACTTTGCCGCGCAGCGCAACACGACCCCGCAGGGCCTGACGCTCGCGCAACGTCGCGAGGCCATCCGTCTCATCGAAGCTCGCGGCCTGCTCGACCTGCGTCACGCCCATGCGGAAGTGGCGCGCGCGCTGGGTATCGCCCGCTCGACCGTCTACACCTACCTCTCCGACCCGAAAGGCGCATCATGACTGCTCCCCCGCTGGCGATCACCTATGGCGACGTTGTCGCCGCCCACGACCGGATTCGCGAGGCTGCGCATCGCACGCCGGTGCTCACGTCACGCACCGCCGACGCCATGACCGGCGCCCGCCTGTTCTTCAAGGCAGAGAATTTTCAGCGCATGGGCGCCTTCAAGTTCCGCGGGGCATTCAACGCGATCTCGCAGTTCACAGCGGAACAAAAGCGTGGCGGGGTGCTGGCGTTCTCGTCGGGCAACCATGCGCAGGCGATCGCGCTCTCGGCGCGCGAGCTGGGTGTGCCGGCGGTGATCCTGATGCCGCAGGACGCCCCGCAGATGAAGATCGACGCGACGCGAGGTTACGGCGCGGAAGTCATTCTTTTCGATCGCTACACGGAAGACCGCGAAGCGCTTTCCAAACGGCTTGCGCAAGAGCGCGGGATGACATTGATTCCACCGTACGACCATCCGCATGTGATGGCAGGTCAGGGCACGGCGACGAAAGAGTTGATCGAAGACGCGGGCGAGCTGGACACACTCGTGGTGTGTCTTGGCGGCGGGGGCCTGCTCTCCGGCAGCGCAGTCGCAGCACGCGCGTTGAATCCGAACATCGAGATTTTCGGCGTGGAGCCGGAAGCCGGCAACGACGGCCAGCAGAGCTTCCGCTCGGGCGAGATCGTGCACATCGAGACACCGCGCACGATTGCCGACGGTGCGCAGACCCAGCATCTCGGCGAGCACACGTTCCCGGTGATTCGTTCGCTCGTGGACGACATCCTGACCGTCACCGACGACGAACTGGTGCAGACGATGAAGTTCTTCGCAAGCCGCATGAAGATCGTGGTCGAGCCGACGGGCTGCCTCGCTGCGGCAGCCGTTATGCAGGGCAAGGTGGATATTCGTGGCAAGCGTGTGGGCATCATCCTGTCGGGCGGCAACGTCGACATGGCACGCTTCGCAAAACTCACACTCGGAGAGGCAGCATGAGCGTTCAGGAACGCGGTATTGAATCAGTCAACGTGCCGACACTGCAACCGCCGCGAGGTCACTATTCGCACGGCGTGTGCGCAGGTGGCTTCGTGTTCGTGTCGGGACAATTGCCGATCACGCCCGAGGGCGAACGCCTCGTTGGCGCGCCGTTTGCGGTGCAAGCGAAGCAGGCGCTGGATAACGTCGCGGCCATTCTCGCTGCGTGCGGCACGCGCATCGACCGGTTGGTGCAGGTGCGTGTGTACATCACGAATGTCGACGATTGGGGCCCGTTCAACGAGGTCTACGCCGCCTGGGCAGGCGACGCGAAACCCGCTCGGGCCGTCGTGCCTGTGCCTGCGCTCAGTCATGGCGTGGCCGTGGAGATCGAGGCGACGGCGTTGGCGGGGTGACGACTCGCGCGCCATCATCCCGAACGCCACGCGGAGGATGTGCCACCTTCGCCGCGAGGTTGCGCCTGAAAAAGGGCGCACATCGCGGCGATTGCGTCGGCAATTTCCCGAAATATCGAGTACAGAAGCAAAAGAAGGCCCCGCACATAGCCATACACGGAAAACCTCGCTACGCTGGGGTCTTTTGAAAGATCTGCGTCGGCACCGCGCCGCGACACGATGAAACATCGCGGCTGTCGACGTCGGTCAATTCTGATTGCCCATGACGACGCCTCCCGTTTCTCCGCACGACTCCGTTGACCCGACGCCTACCCCGGGCGCATCGACATCCGCCGACGCCATCCAGGCCGGCGCTCCCCATCAGTCACTGCGCCCCAATGCCGACGACGAGCCGATGCGGCTGATCACCAGCTTCAATGACGTTTTCGTTGTTGTAGCGTCGGCGCTGCTCATGTTCGGCACCCTCTGGCTGACCAGCGCATTGCCGCGGTGGCTTGGGACGTTGGTCTGCGCGGCGCTCATCTGGGGACTGTCCGAGATTTTCGTACGGCGCCGCCGGATGGCATTGCCTGCGCTTTGCTATTGCTTCGGGTTCATCGCTACGTTCGCTAGCATCGGCATCATCGCCATCAATCCCGTGGCAATGGCGCAACTCGGAGAACATGGACACACGTCGTCGAACCTCGGCGTCGGCATCCTGCTCCTGCTCGCCTCCAGCTATGCCGGGATCGGCATCGCTACCGCGTTGTATTGGCATCGCTTCCGCGTGCCGGTCACGATTGCGATGGGGATCGGCGGGGTGGTTTGGGTGAGCTGGCTGCTTGTGCTGATTCTCAACGAGAACCTTGTCGTCGCCATGCGCATTGCGAATATCATCGCGGGCCTCGCGATCTTTGTCTGGGCGCTGCGCTGGGACGCACAAGACCCGCAGCGCACCTCCATTCGCTCGGACGTCGCATTCTGGCTGCACCTGCTCGCCGCATGCATGGTCACGCACCCTATCTTCTGGGCGCTCATGCCGGACTACCCCGTCGCCGCCATCGGTGTTTTCGTGGTGCTCACCGTGATCTCACTCGTGATCGACCGGCGCGCCCTCATGATGTCGTCGCTGCTTTACGTGATCAGCGCGATTCTGAGCGTGATGGTGACCTCGACGGCCACGCAGTCATTGGCGGTCGTCGCCGTCGTCGTGGGCGGTGCGCTGCTGCTGTTGTCGGCGTTCTGGCATCCGGCGCGTGCAATCGTGCTTAAGCGACTCCCCGCAAGCTGGCGGGCGCGCCTGCCGCAGTAGCGTTGCAACACCGGATCGGGCGCGCAGGAAAAATCCCAAACAAGCAGCAGGGGGCGGCCAATGAGGCAATCCCCATGCCGTGCGTGGGGCGTCTTCGCTACACTTTAGGACTCCTGTCCGATAGGCCCGCTTCGCCGGTACATGTCGGGCGCCAAACGCCGACAACCGCCGAGCCGAGTCATGACGACACCCGCCGCCTCACCGTCCCCCGCAGACACGCCGCCAACCACGCAGCAGCGCATCGATGATGAACCGTTGCGGCTTGTCACGAGTTACAACGACATATTCGTTGTCATCGCGGCTAGCCTGCTCATGTTCGGAACCCTCTGGCTTACCGCGACCGCGTCGCTGCCGCAGTGGTTGAGTGCGCTCATCGTCATCGCCATCACATGGGGCTTATCCGAGATTTTCGTGCGACGGCGTCGTATGGCGCTCCCAGCGCTGTTCTTCGCCCATCTCTTCGTGAGTTCCCTTTTCTACATCAACGTCGATGGCACTGACTCGCTGCCCGTAGAAGAGTCAGTGAGTTGGGGGACGCTGCTCGCGACCTGCCTTTGCACTGGTTTCGGTACAGCGCTCTACTGGTGGCGATTTCGCGTACCTGCCGTCGTCGCGATGGGCATCGCGAGTTGGGTGCTCGCCATTTGGCTGCATGTCTCCACGCTGGTGGATGGCGCAACCCCATGGTTACTGGCCAGCACCGTCATCGCCGGCCTCGCGATCTTCACCTGGGCGCTGCGCTGGGACTCACAGGATCTGCAACGCACTTCCCTGCGCTCGGACATCGCTTTCTGGTTACATCTGCTCGCCGCGTGCATGATTGCCCATCCGATCTTCTGGGTGCTCTCGCCGGATCATCCGGTTGCTGTCATCGCGGTGTTCCTGCTACTGACGGCAGTCTCTATTGCGATCGATCGCCGCGCGCTGATCGTTTCGTCGCTGATCTATGTGCTGATTTCTTTGAATGTGGCAGAGATCGAAGTCAGTCTCGCCATCGTCTCTATTGTGGTCGGCAGCACACTACTGGTGCTTTCCATTTTCTGGCGTGCATCGCGTCGCGCCGTGCTGCGGTTGTTGCCGGCCGGTTGGCAAACACGCCTGCCGCACTGATTCGGCGAAACGTATCCTTCGAACCGGCGTCAGATGCCGCGCCCTACTCCCGGCGCGGCCCGTGGCTTTGCCCGCCGACTTACTGGAGCGTCACCCGTTCCAGCACCTTCATGTAGTGATCGAGTGACGGCGTCGCCATGCCGGCGACCTTTGCACGGTCGTCCCAGCGGCGCAGGCGCAATGCCGCCTGCGCGTGCTCACGCGCAAGGAACGTCTTCGCCTCGTCATCGCCGAACACCCCGCCCTGCAATGCCAGACTCCGCACGGAATCGACCGAGAGCTTGCCGTAGTACTCGGGATCGATGGCGCACAGGCAACGTTTGGCGTCCACATGCAGGCGAATCGGATCGAGCACCGCGTCGCTGAACAACGGGCGCAGGAAAGGTAACGCGAAGTATTGATGAAGATCGTCGATGCCGCGCTCGGTGGGTGTTTCGCCCTGAAGATTGAGCAGATGGCCGAGATCGTGGAGAAAACTGGCAGCGACGAGCGCCTCGTCGGCGCCCTCGCTCTCGGCGAGCGCGCCGCTTTGCAGCGCGTGCTCCAGTTGGGTGACAGGCTCGCCGCTATAGGCGATCGAACCGAATTTATCGAACAGGGTGCGGATGTCCGGTAGGCTCAGGGCCATCGTGTGAACTCTCGTTGTCGTCGCGAGAACTTGGGGCAGCGGCCGTCGCGACATCGGCAAGCGCCGCCAGCTTCGACACCTTCGTTTCCTTCGGCGTCTTGGTGTCCTTCGTCTCCTTCGTGTCCTTGCCGTCCTTCGGCTTGTCTCGCATGCGGCTCTTGCGCAAGGCCCCCGCGTCATCGAGCACCGGATACGCCGTCGAGCAGAACAACGAATTGAGACGCTTCATGTCGCTGATGATGTCCAGGTGCAGCGAACTCGTCTCGATACTCTGCACCGACTGGCCCGCCAGACGATTCAAGTGCGTGTACGAATAGGCGCGCTCCAGATCGCGGAAGCTCTCTTTCTCGGCCATGAGCCGCTGCGCACTCTTCAGGTCCGTGTTCAGAAACACCGACAGACCCAGTTGCAGGTTCGTTACCAGCCGCGCGTGCATGTCGCAGATTTCCTGCAACCCTGCCTCGGAGAACGACAGCTTGTGCGAGATCTTCTTCTCTTCGACCTCCGTCACCATGCGCTCAATGATGTCGCCCGCATGCTCCAGATTAATCGTGAGCGAGATGATGTCCGTCCAGCGACGGCTGTCCTGCTCGCTCAGGTTCTCGCGCGAGACACGCGTCAGGTACATCTTCACTGCGGTGTAGAGATGGTCGACGTCATCGTCGAGCCGACGTGTCTCGCGAGCGCGCACCACGTCGTTGCTGCGAATGACTTCGAGCAGACCGTTGAGCATCTGCTCGACGATGTCGCCCATGCGCAGCGTTTCGCGCGTCGCGTTGGACAGCGCCACCGACGGCGTCTCCAACGCACTCTCATCCAGGTGGCGGGGACGTGTCACGCCGTCCGCCTCCGGCTTTTCGGCGAGCAGACGAACGCACAAGCGCGCCATTGGCTCGGTGAAGGCGAGAAACATCACGCAACGCACCAGGTTGTACAACACATGGAAGTTGACGACGGCTTGCGCGGGCGCGTCCGAGAGCCAGTTCACGAGCATCGGCGCATAGTCGACGAACGGCAGCACGAGCAGGCAGCCGATCAACTTGAAGATGAGGCTGCCGAACACCACACGACGCCCCGCCGCGTTCTGCCCGGCCGAGGTCAGCATCGCCAGCATGCCGCTGCCGAGATTGGCACCGATCACGAGGCACAGCGCCACCTTGAGGGAAATCACGCCCGACGACGCCAGCGTCGCCGTGAGCAGCACCGCCGCCAGACTCGAATACGACACCATGGCGAAGAGCGCGCCGATCAGCGTGTCGAGCATCACGTCGCCGGTCAGCGAGCCGAACAGCACCTTCACGCCCGCCGCTTCAGTCATCGGCGTGGTGGCGCCCACGATCAGTTGCAACGCCAGAATGATCAGGCCGAGCCCGATTGACACGCGACCAAGCTGGCCGGCGCGCGTCTGTTTTCGTGACAGGAAGAAGATGACGCCGAAGAAGATCAGCAGTGGCGAGAGCCAGTGCAGATCGAACGTCAGGATCCGCGCCATGAGCGCGGTGCCGACGTCCGCGCCAAGCATGATCGACAGCGCGGGGGCCAGCGCAATCAGCCCCTGTGCGCCGAACGACGAGACGATGAGCGCCGTCGCGTTACTGCTTTGCACGAGGCCCGTGACGAGCACCCCGCCCGCGAACGCGAGGAAGCGGTTCGAAATGCTGTGCGACAGAATACGCCGCAAATCGGCACCGTAGACGCGCAGGACCCCGGTACGCACGATGTGCGTACCCCAGATCAGCATCGCCACGCCGGAGAGAAGGTTGAGCAGTGTCAGCATGCCAGTGTTCCGTGATCTTATTGTCGACGGGACAGGCAGCGCTTCGCGCCGCCAACATGACGCGTCCACTGGTTTGCCAAACCGGCATCCCGCGTCAGTCCAACACTGGCGTCGGGATGCGTATGAAGTGCACGCGTCATGCGTATCCCCAATCGATACACCGTACACCAAAATGACCAGCGCAACAATCGTGTCATCAATTTGTCACAATTTTTGCTCTGATTCTGCTAAGCCTTGTTGCATAAGGGTGACACGGCGGGAACAGGTCGCGTCGAGCGGCCGTTCCGCGCCGCCCTCCGGCCCATTTCACTGTCCCCGGCCGCCCCCTCCGCCTTGCGAAATCGGTCTCAGATTCCCCATGGCAGCGTAAAGGTTTTGGTGTTGGTGAAGCTCTTCATCGCTTCCTGCACACCTTCCTTATAGCCCAGGCCCGAATCCTTGATGCCGCCAAACGGCGTCAGCTCGATGCGATAGCCCGGGACTTCCCAGACATTGACCGTTCCGACCTGAAGCTCGTTGGTGAAGCGTGTCACGTAGTCAAGGCGGTTCGTACAGACACCGGACGACAGGCCGAACGCCGTGCCGTTGGAGATGGCAATCGCTTCCTCGATGCTGCCGAACGTCAGGATCGGCGACACCGGGCCGAAGGTCTCTTCGCGCACGACGGTCATCTTCGGGTCGACACGGTCGATGACGGTCGGCGAGTACAGCGCGCCGTCGCGCTTGTTGCCCACGAGCAACCGCGCGCCCTGCGAGACTGCCTCGTTCACGCGCGTCTCGAACAGACGGGCGGCCGCCTCGTCGATGACCGTGCCCATGTCGTTCGATCCATCGGCCGGATCGCCGTACTTCCAGGCACGGGTCTTCTCCACGACCAGTTCGGTGAACTGGGCCGCGATATCACGATGCACAAGCATGCGCTTGACCGCCGTGCAGCGCTGGCCCGAGTTCTTGTACGACCCCTGCACCGCGAGATCGGTGGCGCGATCGAGGTCGGCGTCTTCCATCACGATCAGCGGATCGTTGCCGCCCAGTTCCAGCACGATGCGACGGTAGCCGGCCTTCGACGCAATGTACTTGCCGATCGACACGCCGCCCGTGAACGTGATCATGTCGATGTTCTCGTTGGTGATCATCTCGTCGGCGATCTCCACCGGATCGCCCGTGATGACCTGCAACATCTCGGGCGGCAGACCGGCTTCATACAGCGTGTCCGCAAGGTAAAACGCCGAGAGCGGCACCTTTTCCGAGGGCTTGAGCACCATCCGGTTATTGGTCGCAATCGACGGCGCCACCTTGTGCGCCACCTGATTCATAGGGTGATTGAACGGTGTGATGGCCGAAATTGCCCCCAGCAACGGCTCGCGCTGCGTGACCACGCGACGCTTCTTGCCGTGCGGGGTGAGATCACAGGAGAACGCCTGTCCGTCGTCCTTGAGCGCTTCACCGGCGGCAAAGCCGAGCACATCGGCCACACGCCCGATTTCGTAGACGGCGTCTTTCTTGCACAGCCCCGATTCCATCGTGATGATCGCGGCTGCCTCGGCGGTACGCGCGCGCAGCAGCGCGGCGGCCTTCTCGAGAATGTTGGCGCGCTCGAAACGGGTGAGCGTCGAGCGGTACTGCTTGGCGATCGAGAACGCGCGGCGCACGTCGTCGAGCGAGGCCTTCGGCACGGTGCCGACCAGATCGCCCGAGTACGGGTTGACGACTTCGATAATCCGTTCGCGGGTCACTTTCTCGCCACCGATGCGAAGCGCTTCGGCGCGGAACTCGGGGTGCAGCTTGTGCGGCGCGTTCATGGGGTTCTCCACAGCATATCCAACGGGACAGGGGCCCGGCGGCGCAAACGTTCTGGGGTTTGCGCGCCGTTGGTTCTCATTGCAAATTCCGGTGAGCCGGCATCAAACGTGGTTGAGCGCGACGTCGAGAATGTCGAAGTTGCGCAACCGCGCCTTGCCCGGAATGCCTTCGGTTTTCCGGTTGAAGAGCAGCGGCACCGTCTGTTCCGAAATGCCACCGTGTGAGCGCAGCGGTACGGTGAGTCCGGTCAGATCGTGACGGCTTGCGCTCGTGCCCAGCACGACCGACTGATCGCTCACGACCACGAGATCGCCCACGCGGTCAGGCGGCAGTTCAAAGCGCGCACACGCCTCGGCGTTGGTCAGCACCACTTCGATGCCGGGCAGTGCGGCAATGCGCTGACGGATGGCGTCGCGATCCCCATCGCGCGGCAGATAGATCGTGGCGAACGACCCCAACGCACCGTGATGCACCACATACGGATCGGTAATCGGCAGAATCACGCGCGCACCGCCTGCCTCCACGCCCTTGCCAAGCCAGTCGTCGAGCAGATCCTGCAAATAGATGACGTTGGGCTGGCCGGTCTTCGGATCGTGCTTGGCGTTCATGCCATGGTCGGCCGTCAGACCGATGACGGCGCCCAGTTCGTCCATGCGGCGCAGGTACTTGTCCATCATGGCGTAGAAGGCGTTCGCGCCCTCCGTGCCGGGCGCCCACTTGTGCTGAACGTAATCGGTCGTCGAGAGATACATCAGGTCGATGTGACGCGTCTCGAGCAGGCGAACGCCGGCGGCGAATACGAACTCGGAGAGTGCCGCGCTGTAGACGTCGGGCACCGGCATGCCGACGAGACCGAGCACGTCTTCGATACCGTTCTCCGCCAGCGTGACCTGATCGGACTTCTCCGACGAGAAGCAGATGCCCTTCATGCGATGGCCGAGCAGCTTGCGCAGCTTGTCCTTGGCGGTCACGACGGCGACGCTCGCGCCCGCGTCAGCGGCTGCCGCCAGCACGGTGCCGGCACGCAGATACGCCGGGTCATTCATCATGACTTCCGCGCCACGACCGCCATCGGCTGCCGGGTCAAAGAAGTAGTTGCCGCAGATGCCGTGCACGGCGGGGGGCGCGCCGGTCACGATCGACAGGTTGTTCGGGTTGGTGAACGACGGCACGACGCAGTCGCCCTCAAAAACCGCACCCTCGGCCAGCAGGTGCTTCAAATAAGGGGCCACGCCTGCCGCAGCGGCGGCTTCGACATACTCGAACTGGCAGCCGTCGACACACACGATGACGGTCGGCTGTTGCGGCAGCCGATACTGGCGGCCGTTCACTTGGATCTGCACGGGCTGGTTCACGTCGAGTCTCCTCAAGAGCGATTCGGTTGGCCGCCACTGGCATCGACTTCGATGCGACACCCGCGCGGCGGCCGGGTATTCAACAAGACAACGAATTCATTCACTTTCTGCCAACACTCAACCGGCCCGCGTCTTCGGCTGCGCCGAAGCCCCCGGTGCCCGAGAGAGCGCATCGCGAATACGGGCTCGACCGCGCGACAAGTGCTCGCGCGTGACTTGCGCCGCCCGCTCCGGATCGCGCGAGGCAATCGCGCTCACGATGTCGCGGTGCTCGCGCTCCGACTTCGGCGGCGCGGTCGTGTCGCCCGTCAACGCTTCGTGACGGAACAGGCTCAATTCCTTGACCAGCCGACGGTAGGTCTCGAGCAACTTGCGATTGCCGACCATCTCGACGAGCGCATCGTGAAACGCCACGTTCAACTGGTAGTACGCCTCGCTGTCGCCCGACTCCACCGCGAGATGCATCGCCTCCACGGACTCGCGCAACCGGGTGAGCTGCTCCGACGTGATCGTCTCGGCCAACGTGCGGCCCACGTATTCGTCAAGCACGCCCCGCAGCGTGTAGATCTCTTCCGCCTCTTCGAGCGAGATGACGCGCACGAACACGCCGCGATTCTTCTCGGTGCGCAACAGCCCCGCCTCTTCGAGCGCACGAAACGCCTCGCGCACCGGACCGCGTGACACACCCAGACGACCGGCCACCTCGATCTCATTGAGCTTGGTGCCGGGCGTGAGCGTGCCCGCCATGATCTGGCGCTCGATCTCGTGCTGAACGAGCGTGGTGAGCGACTGACTCTGCAACAACTCGATCGCCGTGGGCGACGTGGGCTTGGGGGTCATACCGGTCTTCCTTATCTCTGAATGCTGACGCTATCGCGTGACGCCGCCCGTCATTCCGACCAAACCGCTTTTGCAGATACGCTTGGCGATTTGTGACGTTACGTGATTATTTTTGTTGCTTGACATTCAAGCACAGCAGTTTGTAGATTGTCAACAAAACACATCCGACAGGGCAGGCAAATTTTGCAACACCGTCGGGGTGAGTCGGTGCAGGCAGCGACAAAACCCTATCTGAATCAATGATTTCCATACTATTGGAGGTATTTGACGAGCAGATGACAAAGGCCAAGGGTTTCAATAAAAAGACATAATTTGCCAATAAAATGCAACACATCGCCTCATAGAGGGCGTTTGCCGTACTCACTAACGCGATCTGGATTCGCGACCCACAGGAGCCGTC
Organism: Pandoraea sp.; assembly: GCA_031291335.1. GTDB lineage: Bacteria > Pseudomonadota > Gammaproteobacteria > Burkholderiales > Burkholderiaceae > Pandoraea. The sequence continues at coordinate 73,025 of JARLJF010000137.1, forward strand.
CATGAACCAATCACTGCGCCGCGCCATGCGTGCTGCCGCCGCTCTCGCCGCCGGAATCGTCTGCGCCGCCCAGGCAGGCCACGCACTCGCCAAGACCACACTGACCGTGTACACGGCGTGGGAAGTCGAAGTCATGCGTCCGTACGCCGAGGCATTTCAGAAAGCGAATCCCGACATCGAAATCAAGTACGTGCGTGACTCCACGGGTGTGGTGACCGCCAAGGTGCTCGCGGAGAAAGCCAACCCGCAGGCGGACGTGATTGCAGGGCTCGCAGCGTCGAGCCTGGAGCTGATCAAGCAAGAGGGGCTGCTCACGCCATACGCGCCCAAGGGTTTCGATCAACTCACGCGCGCCTACAGCGACCGCGCCAACCCGCCGTCGTGGGTCGGGCTGGACGTATGGGGCGCCACGGTCTGCTTCAACACGGTGGAAGCGGCCAAGCGCAATCTGCCGAAGCCCACGTCGTGGGAAGACCTGGCCAAGCCCATCTACAAGGGCATGATCGTGATGCCCAATCCGGCCACGTCCGGCACGGGTTTTCTCGACGTGACCGCGTGGCTGCAGATGTTCGGCAAGGACGGTGGCTGGAAGTACATGGATGCGCTCGACAAGAACATCGTCAAGTACACGCATTCGGGCTCGAAGCCGTGTCGGGACGCGGGCGCGGGTGAGTACCCCATCGGCATCTCGTTCGAGTTCAACGCGCATCGCACAAAGGCGGCCGGCGCCCCCATCGACCTCGTGTTTCCGAAGGAAGGGCTGGGCTACGACATCGAAGCCGCCGGCATCGTGAAGACCACCAAGAAGCTCGATGCCGCGAAACGCTACATGGACTGGCTTGCCAGCAAGGAAGCGAACGAGATGTACGCGAAGGACTGGGCCATCGTGGCGTATCCGGGTGTGGCGAAGAAGTTCGACACGATTCCTGCCAACTATCCCGACATGCTCGTAAAGAACGACTTCACGGAAATCGCGAAGAGCCGCGAGTCGGTGCTCGGCGAATGGCAGAAGCGCTACGGCGCCAAGTCGGAAAAGAAGTAACGTCTGCCGGCCCACCGGACAACGCGAACCCGCAGGAGGTCCCCGAATGAGCGACGACACATATTTGAGCCTCGCCGGCATCCACAAGCGCTTCGACAGCACTGTGGTGCTACACGACATTCATCTCACCGTGCGACGCGGCGAAATGCTGTGCTTCCTCGGTCCTTCGGGCTGCGGCAAAACCACCCTGCTGCGCGTGATCGCCGGGCTGGAGGCGCAAACGCAGGGCACGCTGTCGCAGAACGGCCGCGATATTTCGACACTACCGCCCATGCAGCGCGACTACGGCATCGTGTTTCAGTCGTACGCGCTGTTTCCCAACCTGAGCGTTGCGCAGAACGTGGCCTACGGGCTGACGAACCGGCGCGTGCCGCGCGCCGAGCGCAACGCACGCGTGGCGGAGTTGCTGAAGATGGTCGGTCTGCCGGACGCCGGTGGCAAGTTTCCCGGCCAGCTCTCGGGGGGCCAGCAGCAACGCATCGCCATTGCCCGGGCGCTGGCCACATCGCCCGGCCTGCTGCTGCTCGACGAACCGCTCTCCGCGCTCGATGCCCGCGTACGCGTGCGTCTGCGCAGCGAGATTCGCGCGCTGCAACAGCGGCTCGGCATCACCACGATTCTCGTCACGCACGATCAGGAGGAGGCGTTGTCGATGGCCGATCGCATCGTGGTGATGAACCAGGGCGTGATCGAGCAGATCGGCACGCCCGGCGAGATCTATCAGCATCCGGCGACCCCGTTCGTCGCAGACTTCGTCGGCAAGACCAACATCCTGCCTGCGCGGCTCGGCGATGCAGGGCGCGTTCGCGTCGGTCAGTACGAGCTGACTTGCGGCACGCTCAACGGCTGCCGCACCGGTGAAGACATCCGCGTCTTCTTCCGGCCGGAAGACGTTCGCGTGCGCGATATCGACGACCTCGACGACGAAGCGAACGTCTTCGACGGCGCCGTCGAGAAGATCGAGTTTCTCGGTGCGTTCTCGCGCGTGACGCTGCGCATGCAGGCGTGCGAACACCCGCTCTATGCCGATCTCTCGCCCGCAGACATGCAGGCACTGCAACCGGCCGCCGGCAGCGCGCTGCGCTTTGCCGTGCCGAGTGCGGCCGTACGCGTCTTCCGTCAGGGGTGAGGCCACGATGAGTTCCGTACCCTCAACATTGAGCAGCACGCCGCAGGCTCACGCGGCGTCCACGGCAACGGCGGTGCACACGGCGGCGGGGCGCCCGCCGCCTTCAGCAGTTCGGCCGGTGCGCCTCTCGTCGCATTGGACGGATCGCCTCGCACAGTTGTTGCTGCTCGTAGCCGCGGCGGCGGGCGTGCTCTTCCTGCTCGCGCCAATGGCCGCGATTCTCATCAAAAGCGTGCAGGACAATGACGGGCACTTCGTCGGCCTGCTGCACTTTCGCGAGTATTTTCATTCGCCCGCACTGTTCGGATCGATCTGGAACAGCGTGTGGATTTCGATGGTGACGACGTGCATCACCGTGCCTCTCGCCTTCATCTTCGCGTATGCACTCACGCGTAGCTGCATTCGCGGGAAGACGCTGTTGCGCAATATCGCCCTCATTCCGATTCTCGGCCCCACGTTACTGCCCGCGATTTCGTTCATCTTCTGGTTCGGCAATCAGGGGTTGCTGCGGCCGTTCATGGGCGAAATCGACATCTACGGGCCGCTCGGCATCGTGATGTCGCTGGTGAACGCCACGTTCCCGCATGCGCTGATGATCCTGATCACCGCGCTCTCGCTCACCGACGCCCGGCTCTACGAGGCCGCCGACGCACTCGGCACCCCCATGCTGCGACGCTTCTTCACGATCACGCTGCCGGGCGCGAAGTACGGGGTGATCAGCGCGGCGATGATCGTTTTCACGTATGCCATCTCCGATTTCGGGATTCCGAAAGTCATCGGCGGCGACTTCAATGTGCTCGCGACCGACATCTACAAGCTCGTGATCGGGCAGCAGGACTTCTCGAAGGGCGCGGTCGTCGGGCTCGTGCTGCTCGTGCCGGTCGGCATCACGTATCTCGTGGATTCAGTGGTGCAACGCAAGCAGCAGGCGCTGCTCTCGGCGCGCGCCGTGCCGTACACGCCGAAGCCGTCGCGCGGTTTCGACTGGCTGATGGCCACGCTGTGCTGGGGCATGGCGGCGATCATGCTCGCGATTCTCGGCATGGCGGTGTACGCCTCGTTCGTGAAGTTCTGGCCGTACAACTTCAGCCTGTCGCTCGGCCACTATCGCTTCGGCCTCATCGAGAGCGGCGCGTTCGACTCGTATGTGAACAGCCTGCAGATGGCGTTCTGGTGCGCGGTATGGGGCACGGCGGCGATCTTCGTCATCGCGTATCTGCTCGAGAAGACGCGTGGCATGACCTGGCTGCGCGGCTTCATCCGCATGATGGCCGTGCTGCCGATGGGTGTGCCCGGCCTTGTGCTCGGGCTCGGCTACATCTTCTTTTTCGTCCCCGAAGCCAATCCGTTGCACAGCCTGTACGGCACGCTCGCCATTCTGGTGATCGTCAACGTCGTGCATTACTACTCGTCGAGCCACCTCACGGCAGTGACCGCGCTCAAGCAGATCGACCCGGAATTCGAGTACGTGTCGGCCTCGTTGAAGGTGCCCTTCTATCGCACGTTCTGGCGCGTGTCTGCGCCGATCTGTCTGCCGTCGATCATCGACATCAGCCGGTATCTGTTCGTCAACGCCATGACGACCGTCTCGGCCGTCGTGTTCCTCTATTCGGCCGATACGTCGCTCGCATCGGTCGCCATCGTCAATATGGATGAGACCGGTTCCATCGGTCCGGCAGCCGCCATGGCCACGCTGGTCGTGCTCACATCGATGGTGGTGTGCCTGCTCTACCACGGCATCCAGATCGTGGTGGAGCGCTACACGCAGGCATGGCGACGGCCGTCGGGCATGGTCCGCAAAGCGCATTGAGTCCCATTGAGGTCATGGACATCACCAACGCATGCACCAACGAATCGAGGCCCGGGGCTGTGTCCGCAGCGCCGGTGCCTGTCACAGCACGAATGTCGACAGTGTTGTTACTTCTCTCGCTTGTTTTCCCGCTTGATAGGAGGCGGTCATGATTCTCGGTCAGGAACCGATTCTGCTCACCCCCGGCCCGCTCACCACGTCGCCGGCAACCCGACAGGCCATGTTGCGCGACTGGGGCTCGTGGGACGCCCAGTTCAACCGCATTACCGCGTCGCTGTGCCGTGATCTGGTGGACGTCGTCCATGGCGGCGACGACTATGTCTGCGTGCCTCTGCAAGGCTCGGGCACGTTCTCTGTCGAGGCGGCCATCGGCACGCTCACGCCACGCGGTGCGCGCATTCTCGTGCCGGATAACGGCGCGTATTGCCAACGTATTCTGAAGATCTGCCGCTATCTCGGCCGCGACGCCGTCGCCCTGCCCATCCCCGAAGATCAGGCGGCCAGCGCCACCGCCATCGACGAGGCGCTGACGCGCGATCCGTCGATCACGCACGTTGCGCAGGTGCATCTGGAAACCGGAGCGGGGGTGCTCAATCCGCTCGCCGACATCGCGCGCGTCTGTCAGAAACATGGCAAGGGACTCATCGTCGATGCCATGAGTTCGTTCGGCGCCGTGGAGATCGACGTGCGCTCGATGCCGTTCGACGCGCTCATCGCCGCGAGCGGCAAGTGCCTCGAAGGCGTGCCGGGCATGGGCTTCGTGATTGCGAAGAAGTCGGTACTGGAGGGCAGCGCCGGCAACAGTCATTCGCTGGCCATGGACCTGCACGACCAGTACACCTACATGCAGAAGACCACGCAATGGCGCTTCACGCCGCCGACGCATGTGGTCGCGGCGCTGCGTGCGGCTGTCGATCAGTTCCTCGCCGAAGGGGGGCAACCGGTACGCGGCGAACGTTATCAAAAGAACTGCCGTGCGCTGGTCGACGGGATGGCGTCGCTGGGTTTCCGTCCGTTCCTTGCGCCGGAAGTTCAGGCGCCAGTGATCGTTACGTTCCACGCGCCCGCTGACAGCAAGTATGACTTCAAGGCGTTTTACGCGGCGGTGCGCGATCGGGGCTACATCCTCTATCCGGGCAAACTCACGCAGATCGAGACGTTCCGGGTCGGCTGTATCGGCGCCATCGACGACAACGAGATGCGCAATGTCGTCACCGCGATTGCACAGTCGCTGGCGTCGCTCGGCATTCGACAGGTCGCACCGCTCACGCGCGCTGCCTGACAGGTTAGCGGCCGGTCAAACGCAGGACGACGGGTGGCCGTGCGGTCACCCGTTCTGGATGATTTCCACTTAACCAGGGAATCGTCCGAAACTTGGCATTTCCTCCGACGCTGCAACGGCGTCACCCCGTCATCGCACGGCCTTGATTCCCCAGCCAAAAGCGGCACCGGCGCCGGGTCCCCGACTGCCCTCGCTACCTACGCGCAACGGGCACTTTCCCATCGCGCTTCCTAGAATGTCCCGCACACAAACCGCGCATTAGCGCTTCGTCCGGCAAGGAACGCGACAGTCCGCAAGGCTCGTTGATCGTTCATCCGCCGCTGTCGTCGCCTCCCCCCGAATGTCGGCTGCCAAGGGCGCGCTCATCTCGTGCGCGCCGCCTTCCTGCACTCCACGTCATTTGGGAATCGGAGCACGATGAACAAGCACCTCTATCGTTTGGTCTGGCGGCATTGCCGCGTCGATGTCGTCCCTGCGCCGGAGACGGCGCGTCAGAGCGCGGGTGCGCCGGCATCGCGCGTGCGCCGTGCCCGCTGCGGCACGCGCTCGTCGTCGCTCCTGCCCGGTTCACTCACACGCGTTTGCCTCGCATGTATCGCCTTGCTTGGAGCGGTCGCATCAGCGCCGGTGTGGGCGACCTGCACGGCGACGGGCAACGTGGTGACGTGCAGTGGCGCCGCCAACCCTCTGGCCCCGTCGTATGCGAACGCGGCGAACAACCTGCAGGTCAACGTCGGCAGTGGCGCCGGCGTTGGCGTGTTGCTCGGCATTGGTGGCACGGCGATGTCACTGACGGGCAACAACGTGACACTCGTGAATGGCGGCACCATCGATCCCTCGTTGCTCGGGGGCATCGGCCTCCTCGCGAGCGGCACGTTCATCGGCAATGCCACCCCGGGCGGCAGCACGCAGACAGTGACGAACAACGCCATCATGCGCGGCACGGTCGGTATTCTCGGCGTGAGCCTGCCCGGCCTCACCGGTCTGGCATTGGCCGTGCAGAACGCCACCGGCGGCACCACCGTCATCAACAACGGCGGCACACTCGGCGCCACGCCATTGCTCGGTGTTTCACTCACGGGCAACGGCAGTGCGCCGGTAGCGGCGGCGTACGGAGGGAGTGTCGTCAACTTCACCAACTCGGGCACGGTGCTCGGACGCATTGCGTTTCAGGCGAGTGGAACGCCGGGAACGGGCAACACCTTCACTAACGAGGGCGCACTAAGCGGCAGCGTCTCGCTCGGCGCCAACAGCACGAACACGTTTACGGCCGTCACCGGTTCGACGCTCGATGACGGTGGCAGTACCGGCCTCGGTGCGCTGAGCGTGACCGGTTTCAATCTCGGTTTCGCCGCGACAGGTGTGGTCGACGGTGGCGCGGGTGGTAACAATTCGCTGGTGCTGCGCAACTCGGCAAACAACGCGTCAACGACCGGCACCGGCACGTTCAACGGTGCGAGCTATCTGAACTTCTCGCAGGCCACGGTGAGCGGCGGCACCTGGACACTTCACGGGCCTCTGGCCGTCACGTCCACAACGCTCAACGGTGGCCTCGCCATCTTCGATGACCCGGGCAGCTTCGGCACCGGCTCGCTCACGGTCAATGGTGGCGCGATGCAAGCCGCTAGCGCAGGGCTGAGCATCGCACTCCCGGTCACCCTCGGGGCCAACGGCCTGACGGTCTCCGGCGCGAATCCGCTCACGCTCAGCAACACCGTCACCGGCAACGGCGGCGTATCGCTGACGGGCACGAGCAGCCTGACTCTCTTGGGAATCAACACCTATTCCGGCGGCACCTCACTGACCAGCGGCACCTTGATCGCGGGCAGCAACTCGGCGCTCGGTAGCGGCGCAGTGCAGGTTTCCGGCACGGCTGGTGTGCTCGATGCCAACGCGCCCGTCACCCTTGCGAACGGCATCGCGATCGGTGGCGGCAGCACGTTGACGCTCGGTGGCAGCGCACCGCTCACCTTGTCCGGCCAAATCAGCGGCGGTGGCAGCCTCACCAAACAGGGCGCGCAGAC